>CAYYHN010000261.1:0-6434 GCA_964471245.1 uncultured Rhodothermaceae bacterium
GACAATAAAGCAGTGTGGGCGACAATACCGCAAGTTGTAAACGCCTATCCTGCTGTATTTCTATTGCTTGCAAAAATCGACAACGAGCAAACGCGCACAGTGCTCGTTTACTCGCATATACGCGTATTATACAGTACAACGGGCAATTACAGCAAAGTTTAACCGGTTATCTTATTTCAGTTCTAACGCTGCCACCCTACTTCTTTTCCACTCCATAAACCTCCACCACCTCGCTTAACTATGGAGCCGTCACCCCGGCTACAAAACTCTGTTTATTTGAGCCTGCACCCACCCCAAAAAAGATAAGCGTCACGGCATCGACTGGTTCGACTACCTATTCATGGCTTTGAGACTCTATAGCAGTGTATAGATCTACCGCAACCGAAGAATGCGATCAGTCCATGTCAAGCCATCACCAGCTATTCCTTCTTACATGCCTACAGTGGAACTTCCAGTCGAGTGGGACGAATCACTTTCATGCTCACCATGCTTCTGCTTTCCATTGCTCTCACTACGCCTCCAGACACCACGCTTTTGATTGAAGGCGTCGAAGTGATGTTTGTACGAATCGAGCCCGGAACCTTTGATCGCGAGATCAGGCCAGGGGCAATACAGCGTGTCGAACTCACTACTGGGTTCTTGATGGGAAAGCACGAGGTGACGTGGGAGACGTGGGAAGCAGTCATGGGGAAAGCCCATGGCCAAGGGGTACCCCAAAAGCCCGTTCGTCGGGTCAGTTGGACTGAGATTGAAGATTTCTTAACGCGAGCTAGCGTAGCTACCAAAGGTTGGGACTTTCGTCTCCCGACAGAAGCAGAATGGGAGTACGCCGCACGGTCCGGTACGACCTCTGATTGGGCGTCGGGGCCGGACGCACGCACCCTCCTCGACTATGCTTGGATCAGAGCCAATGCGAATGGTGCTGTACAGCCAGTGGGCAAGAAACGACCCAACGCATGGGGCCTCCACGACATGCATGGGAACGTTTGGGAATGGGTTTCCGATTGGATGGGGCCGTACCCTGATGCTCCGACGGTAGTAGACCCTAGAGGGCCGTCATCTGGAAGCGAGAGGGTGCGGCGAGGGGGCTCGGCCGTCTACGGTGCCGCTGCGGCTAGGTCCTCATACCGCTATCAGCAGCCACCAAATCGGGGCAACGGAAACTTAGGGTTCAGAGTCGTTGCGACGCCCACTGAGGATGCATCACCAAATGGCTGAGAATTGTGATACGTACCGCTGGGCGTATCCAAGTAGCAACGTAGACACCAACTCTACCTAAGGCAAGGCGCTATTGCGACTACAGGGGCGATTGGTGATGAGCAAGGTAAATGCTTACTATTGCAGGAGTTGCCAAGCATTGTGTACCGTGTCAACACCTTCCACTAAAAGAATAATACCCAAGGCCGTCAATGCGATTCTTAAACGGAGATTACCTTGGGTTGGCTTGCCTTCATCAAGCCACTCACGACTCGTCTTCGGTTGTTGGAAGAACCACCAAACGAGGAGTGCTACAGGTGCGCATATGAGGAGTACACCAATGATGAGTTGAAGCAGTGGAGGGAGTCCGTCAAACATGATTTTGCATAAGGTATAACGTTAAGTCTTGCGGCTCAGCATATGCCATTCGTTCAAAGTAACGCAGCCGACAGCAATGAGAAGGGCAACTCCGTTGGCGGTTTCGTCCGCAGGAGAGACGTGTTTGGTGATGCCGAATCCAAACAATTAGCACGTTCGCCCAATTATGACGCGCTAGTACTGCTCATCAGGTCTTGCTGATAAGCAGTTATCTGATCACAAAGGGTTTCCGCATTCACATTAAACAGGTCTGCACTAATCGCAAATGCTGCTATGCTGAGAGGGGGACCGATACGAAGAACCCTACCCAACCAGCTAAATCGACTCAAGAATGCTTCTTTGTCTTTGGGTATGATGCAGACATAGTTAGAATCAGCAAGCCTTATAACATGGACATCTAGGATTTCATCCCAGCTTATCCAGTTTGCACCGACTCCTGTGGCATTATCGCAGATTCCCCGCTCATCCACGATGACAGCAAGATCTTTCCGAATCGATCGAATTAAGGAGAATACTGCCGAGAACGAAAAGAGAAGCGATCCAGCGTATCCTGCCCCTTTTACAAGCAATGAAGGATATAGGTATGACTCGAAAGAAGTGAGTACCATCCAGATTGAGAGGAAAACAAAGAGGATGCTACCAATGAGGCTTTTTACCAGACTTAGTCTATTTGGGTGAAAGATCAATGGTGTATTTCTCTTATGCTCCATACGAAGAGTATAACGATTGAGTTTTTCGGCGAAAACAACGCCGTCATATCTGATAAGCAACGTAGACACTTCCGCCCGAAAAGGCAACGAACCCACCGTTTTCGCCCGCCGATACGTCGGGTTATGACAACCCTGTATCCCAGTATTCAAACAACGGTGTAAGCCAGAGGAACCAAATGCATGTGGGGGCACCGAGGAGTCGGAAACGAGAGACTGATCGCTGGACCACGTTCCACATCCAAGGTGCAGCTATCACCATTGCAAGCGTTGACCCTAGTTGAAACAGGATGATCCTGAACGCCCCGGAGAGATTGTCGAAACCAGCAAACCACGTCCAGATGACAACAGAAGCAACCACCAATGAGGCCACCCACAAACGGTGCTCACGGATAAGTGTGATTCCATCCGGATTGAGACGTTCCAAGTCGTTATAACGTAAGCTTATATGGGTTGCGAAAACACCGCAAATAGGAGACGCCTACCCCGCTAAACAAAATAATCCCACTTCGCGCTATGGCGAACCGGGATTAAGTGACTCCAAATTGTATATCCTTCTCCTTCCCTACCTGCAAGGCTAACCGTATATACAATCGGTTTCAAGGTCCTATTTATTTCAACGCGACCAAGGTTGTGCCATCAATTCATCAGCCGTAGCAGGAGCTTGTTTTGCACTACAACTATGCGGGATTAGGCTAGAGAGGCTTGTGCACTAGTACTACGTCAAGTTTGAATCGCCGGGTTCTGTATGTCCCATTTCGTGCTCACCTGCGATCAAGCGCCTTGGTGGACCCCGAAATGACCCGTACATCGACCCGTATTACCAACCTTGACGAAGCACTAGTTTTGCAATAAACCAAATACATGACCTATGCATCTGCCAATGCTTCGGCATCCGCGACGACTTGGTCTTGTACATTTCGCGGCATCGCTTCGTATTGGGCAAATGTAGCTGTATGCAACCCACGGCCTTGCGTCAAAGATCGTAAGATCGTCGAGTAGTGGTACAATTCTGACTACGGCATTTGCACCTTGATCTTTTGCAAGACGCCCTCAGCTTCCATGCCTTGGATGCGCCCACGCCGCGTACTCAGATCGCCCATCACATCACCCGTGTAGGTGTCGGGCAGCATCACGTCGACATCGAAGATCGGCTCCAGCAAGGCAGGCTTGGCGCTTCTAAATGCATCTCGGAAACACATGCGAGAGGCCGTTTTGAATGCGGCTTCGTTTGAGTCTACAGAGTGCATACCGCCATCAAAGATGACGATGCGCACATCACCTACTGGATAACCAGCAATGGGGCCGTTTTGCAAGGCTTCGAAGACACCTTTTTGGATAGCTCCGAAGAAACGGCGCATGTCGATTACGCCACCTACGATAGCATCGATAAACTCAATCTTGCCCCCCCAAGATGTTTCCTGTAAATCTACTTTGCGAACATTGATGTCATCTGGCGCAACAAATTCGCCATTCAATGGCTCGACAAGCATGGAAATGTCAGCGAATTGCCCTGCCCCACCGGTCTGTTTCTTATGTCGATACTTGGACCGTGCCCGCGTCTGGATGGTCTCACGATAAGCCACGCGCGGGCGAACGAAGTTTACGTCCACACCGAAACGGTGGTTGAGGCGATATTTCGCAATTTGGAGGTGCATAGACCCTTGCCCTCCTACGACCAACTGACTCAACAATTGGTCTTGCGTGATTTTCAAGGATGGATCCTCTGCAGCAAGCTGCAAGAGCCCTTGGGCCAATTTGTCTTCGTCGCCTTCGCGTGTTGGCTCTGCAGCCTCTGTATATCGTGGTGCTGGAAATTCGATATGTGGTACTTGTAACGAAGAGCCTTTCTTTCGAAGCGTGTTGTTCGCATTCGTGTTCTTGAGTTTTACAAGCACACCCAAGTCACCTGTGAACATTTTTTGTACTGACTCGCGATCGTGACCGTTAAGCGAGAAGAGTTGCCCTAAGCGTTCAGTAGCACCCGTTTCTGCATTTTCAAGGTCCATACCTGATTCTATGGAGCCAGAGTACACACGGAAAAACGAATACTCACCCACGTGTTGTTCAGCCATCACTCGATAGATAAACATTAAGGGTTCGCCATCTGAGCTAGGCACTACTTCTGTGCCATCAAGTGAGTTCAGCGGAGCCATTTCTGCTGGTGCAGGGCACACATTATCGATAAAACTAATTAGCCGAGAAACGCCAATATTTTCTTTGGCACTAGTCAGGAATATTGGGAAGAGTTCGCGCTTGAGCATAGCTTTATGCAAGCCATTCCGCATTTGGTCTTCGGTGAGGGTGCCTTCCTCAAAATACAGCTCCATCAAATTCTCATCGTTTTCAGCAATGCTTTCAATGAGTTCATTGTGGAGCTCTTCGGCTTCATCCATGAATGCCGGATCAATGTCCGAGATGACGGCTTCACGAGCGCCTTCAGGGAACGAAAGCTGCTTCATGAGCAGGACATCGATAATAGAACGAGTTCCGGGACCGCCGGGTAATTGAACTATGGCAGCACCACGGCCAAATCGCTCACGAATCTGAGCTACCTGTACGCGGAAACTGGTATCACCTTTATCTAATTGATTGAGGACAAACATCGCTGGGATATTCGCTTTCTCGGCATACGTCCACGCTTGTTCCGTGCCAACCTGTACGCCTTCAGCCGCATTGATTACGATCAACGCCGTATCTGCAATGCGAAGCGATGTAACCACCTCACCAACAAAGTCAGGATATCCAGGCGTATCGAGGATATTGACTTTGTAGTTTTTCCACTCTACATGCATCAGCGAGGAAAAAACGGACATACCACGTTCTTTCTCGCTTTCATGATAATCGCTGGCCGTTGTGCCATCTTCCACGGTCCCGCGCCGATTGAGCGCTCCAGCCGTGTATAACATCGCCTCGGTTAACGTGGTTTTACCGCAGCCCTGGTGACCCACCAGGGCAACATTCCGGATATGGTCTGCATCATAGACTTTCATACGTCTGCACCTCTTAATTAAGCACCGTACGGTGATGTGGGAGCGAGATTACGGTTGCGTCAACCGTTCTCGATGGTTTTCAAATGGTTCCGGCATGTGAGCAAGCACCGGAAGCGCTTTTTGCCGAAGAGCGTGAGGGGCCCAATTGTCAAGGCAATCACTTGGCACGACCGAATAAAGTTGCAACTTGCCTCTCAGCAAAAACGGACGGCCAAAATAAAGAAATCCAAACCAAACGTGTAGTCCTTTTGAATTTCTCTTGAGGATAGATTAAAAGAACTCCCTTATGAAGTACGGAGGAACACGTACCTTGAGCAAGGGTTGGCTCCGACAATCATTGGCGTATGCCAATCGCTAGAAAATTTGCTAATAAATGAAGCATGCGTCTGCTCGCATTAGAAACGACGACTCATACCACTGGCATTTCGCTCTTTCATGACGAAAAGCCAATCGTGACGTTTGAAGTACATCGGCCCCGAATGCATGCTTCCCACTTGGTGCCTTTCATTGGGGAAACCCTTGCTGCTGCGGGCTGGAAGCGAAGCGATCTCGACGTCTTAGCTGTATCGGTCGGACCTGGTTCATACACTGGACTTCGTATCGGTGTCAGCGTAACAAAGGGGCTTGCCCAAGCGCTCGACCTTCCCGTTGTCGCAGTTCCTACTCTTGATGCACTCGCTCACTCTGTAAGGTCCTTGCTGCAACCTAATGATCAGGTCTTCTCGAATCTTTTTGCACGGCGTGGTGAGGTTTATTGTGCTGGGTTTCGTGTAGATGAAAATGGCAACTTGGCTCCTTTATTCGCATCCATGGCACTAAATGACACGTCATTTGCTCAGACCATTTCAAAAGCTGTTGAACAAGAACCATCATCAACATGCTGGCTTGTTGGACCAGATCAGCATGAGCGATACGTCAATACTGTTCAAACAATCAGCCAAAGCATCCGATTAATTGATATGACACCATCCGTTGAAACCGTTGCTCGCCTTGGCTACTTGGCTGCTGTAGACGAAAAATATGTCGATGTCGTATCTTTCGAGCCGTTTTATGTGAAAGCGTTCGTAGAAAGGCAACCTTCTCGTTCTGCATTCGATAAGCTTTCACATAAAGCGGCTCGAAAGATACGACATCGACATATTTTTCGAGCCGCTTTATG
>CAYYHN010000262.1:0-6433 GCA_964471245.1 uncultured Rhodothermaceae bacterium
CATCCCAGCCGTACTTAGGTATGCCTCCCCATCTGTGCTGGGGAGCGTTCCAAGAAGCGCACAATCGACAAACGTAGCCGACGATACATGCTGCTGCAACACGCGCTGGGTCATGCCGACTAAAGCGTTCAGCACCGGATTTTCATGCGTAGGCACGGGCGCATGCAGGTTCCACGTGGCATCATGGCCTTCAAGCGCTAAACGAGAACCTTCGCCATCCGTACGGAGCCGCACGGCTGCCGCCATACCTTGTGGCAAGGGCAGCATCAACGCAAAGCCATCGAAGTAATGTGTGTGGCGTGCCATGAGTTCGACACTGCCATGTGCAAACGCAGCTGACGGAAGTTCGGGCGCCGTGCCAAAACGATCGTTAAGCAAAGCCATCGCACGCGCCGTCATCTGGTCGGGGCGAATGGTTTCGCGCGCCTGCAACCGATCCAGTGCGTTAAGAAACGGACGGACTAGGGAAGGCGTACCGGTCGATGAAGGCCGTATCGGCAAGTTGGGCATATAAAAACGTCCGAAGACATTGGCATGAGCGGATACCACCAGACTGAAGCGTTAGCAGCCGGGCATCAGCACGTCAGCGAAGGTGCAATCCTAGGCACCTCGCGCACGATTCGCAATGCATAACATGCCTTCTTGGTTATCTTTGGAGAGATTTTACACAGGCCCTTCGTAATTCTTTGCGTTACCTTGTCGGAATGGAGTGCCCTTACGTTTGGGCTGCCTTCTGATTTGCTTGCGAGCCAATCTGCTACCAATCCCACCTAGTCTGTTTCTGATCTGCGCTCGTCTATGTCATTTTGGTCGCGCTTGGCTGATTGGATTTTGAACAACCCACGTCTCATTTTGGTGACGGCGTTGGTGGTGTCTTGCTTCCTCGGCTACTGGGCGCTGCAAGTTCAGACGGACCACACCGCAGGCCAATTCCTTTCATCGACTTCTAAAGTCGTCCAAGATTTCGAGCGTGCAGGCAAGGTCTTCGGGCAAAGCCAAACAGAATTGTATGTTGTCCTCCAAGGGCAAGACCCGTTCGAGGCCACGTTTCTACACCAGCTTGATACGCTGACGACCTCGATTGAAGGTATGCACGGTGTTGAACGCGTGCTAAGCTTAACCAACATCCCAACGCTCGTACGAAAAGGCAACGAACTGGTGACGCAGCGCCTCTATGATCCCGGCATGGCACCGGAGGATCAGCGGCAGCACTTCCTCGATCAGCCGGTGCTACGCGGCCTCATTCTTTCGCAAGATGGCCGTGTAGCAGGCATGCAGATCACCATCGAGCAGGCGTTCAACAATACCTCTGGGCGCGTCGAACTCGTTGGACTGATCGAGCAGGAAGTCAAAACCATTGCCCCCGAGGCCGTCTTTGCCGGCTTCCCCTACCTGCGCTCGGAATATGCGCGTCGCGTCACCATCGAGTCGCCGCTGTTTACGGTGCTGGCCGTGCTGATCTCGCTGGCCGTGCTCTTCCTCACGTTTCGGGCACGCCGCGCCATCTTCCTGCCATTGCTCATTGTCGTGCTTGGCATCATGTGGACGCTCGGGCTCGTCGCGCTCTTTGGGCATCGCCTCAACATCGTGACGGCGATTCTGCCTGCGCTGCTCGTCATCATCGGTATGGCCAATGCCATTCACCTCACAACCAAGTTCTTCTCGCAGTACGCCGAGCACCAGAACCTTCGCGAAGCGCTCCGCTACACAGTGCAAACCGTAGGACTCGCGACCCTGCTGACGTGTACAACAACGGCCATCGGCTTTGGGGTGCTACTACTTTCGGGCTCGCGGCTGTTAGCCGTGTTTGGCAAGTATGCTGCAGCAGGCATCATGCTGCTCTACATTCTCTCTATCACCCTCATTCCGCTGGCGTTTTGGCTGATGAAGCCGCCGCAGCAGAAAGCCTCACCGCTCGCCACTAGCCGACGCCTCACCAAAGCGCTGGAACAAACTGCTCGCTTCACCGGCAATCATAGCACACTCATCCTCGTCGGCACGGTAGCCCTACTGGTCGTTGGCGTCATCGGTGCCTCACGCATCTCGTCCGACATCTACGTTTTCTCTGACTTCAAGGACGACGACCCTGTGCGGCAGGATCTAGCCGTGTTTGAGGATGCTTTCGGCGGTGTTCTTCCCCTAGAACTGGTCATCGAAGCGAAGGATGCGGGACGTTTCCGCCGCCTTCCCGACCTGCGCAAGCTAGATCGCCTCCAAGCTGAACTCGACGAACTGGAACCTGTCGGCCGCACACTTTCTCTAAGCAACCTCGTCAAACTCTCGACGCAAGCCTATTGGAACGGCGATGCGCGCAACTACCGACTGCCCGGACTGGAGTTCAATCGCCTTCAGCTGATGCTTCGCAATGTGCTGCAAAGTGACGGCGATAGTGCTTCCGTCGTACAACAGTTGCCCACCGTCGTTGACTCAACGTTCGCCATCACGCGTATCTACATGGGCGTCGAGGACATAGGTACCACCAGAATGAACGCGCTCGCCGATACGGCTATCACCCGTGCTCGCCAATACTTTCCTCCTGAAGATTACGAGGTTTTTGCGACGGGGACCGCGCTCTTGAACACCCGCTCAGGTGAGAACCTCGTCAACAATCTGATCATCAGCCTGCTCGTGGCGCTGGTGCTCATCTCGTGCATCATGGCGCTTCTGTTTCGCTCATGGCGACTCACCATCATCAGCCTGATCCCCAATATCATCCCGCTGCTGCTCGTCGGCGGTACGATGGGCTTCACCGGGATTATTCTTAAACCATCGACGGCGCTCATCTTCCCTCTCGCCTTTGGCATCGCCGTCGATGCCACAATCCACTTTCTCGCTAAATACCGCTTGATGCGCGACATGCGGCTGGACAAAGATGAAGCCATCCGCGTGACGATGCAAGAAACGGGCAAGGCACTGCTCTTCGCTACCCTCGTGCTGATGAGTGGCTTCCTTGTCTTCACGCTGTCCAGCTTCGGCGGCACCGTCAATATGGGTGCCCTCACCGCCCTGACCCTAGCGCTCGCACTGACCGCCAACCTGATCCTACTCCCCGCCCTCCTCTACCGCTTCGGCCCCGACCAGCACATCCGAGCCAATTCTAATGACACAGATTTGACTCCCTAAACCTGCACAGCCTTAAGCTAATGGCAACGCAGCTCCCACCCGCGTAATTTTATCATGCAACTCAATTAAGGCCTGCAGTTCCAGATTCACTTTTTTCTTTCCAGACTGCTCCAAGAACTGGCAGGTCGCAAATGATTTACTTTCTGCAGCGTACTCCTTTTCCCAACGCCGGTATCGCTGTTTTTGCGGTTCGTTTCCCCATGGATACCGATTAGGTGGCGTACGAAACTTCAGCCGCCAAGGCTTTGGCGTTAAACGCGCACGATAACACTTCTGGTTTTTACAGAGACGGATGTATAATGGGTCTGCCTGAAACAGATCAAACAAGTCAGCGCTCTCTTGACTTGTCGGATCTATGGGCTTGTTCAGAATAACACACCGATATCCCGCACAGGTCCGATATAGCCTTGTGGTGTACTGCAATTGATTCTGCACTAGGTGGATCAACCTTGATTCGATATGTGCTTCCCTCCCAATTACAGTGTGCCCAAACAAACGACAGAGTGCTACCCATATCTTAGATTTAGGACGTTCGTACGGAATATCAATATCGATGAACATCAATTCCTTTGTGTTCAAGATCAAAGACCCGTATCCATTTCTAGTGATTGTTGCAATCACTTCCCCGTTTCTGTTTTTGATCTCCTCAATGATCTCTTCGCGGGGAGGACGACTCAGGTATTCATATTCACGCCGAAGCTGTTTTCCGGCTGCGATCTGCTTAGCTGCTTTTTGAGCTGCTTCGCGAGCCCACGTTCTCGCATCATCGATACTCTTTTCCGACCATCTCCAGCAGGAAACATGAATGGATTCATTTTTGGACCTGATTGCTTCAGAGGTTTCTTTTGCCCAAAACCTTGCGACCTTCATAGAGCAAATCCCTTATCCAAACTGATGTTTACTTCATAAACTTTACGATACCAATGTATTCTGAGATTGACTCCTACGTCAGCGTCTCGCAACGTTTTGCTAATGAGTAGAAGAAGTTGGGATGCCGCGATTCTCTTCCCTGCTTAGTTCTTCAACCGTCCATGGCGTTGCACGATCTGCCACCCATGATCGGACGCGCACAACCTCTTCTTCCGAAATGGCCTCGGCCTCGTTGCCGAAGTTGACTCGTACGTACGTGAGCAGTGCTGCAAGTTGCGCATCATCGAGCAAACGGCTCCATGGAGGCATCACACCGTTATATGTCACGGAATCAATGGTCCGCTCACCGTGTAGCCCGTTCAGCACGATACGAATGAGCTGCCCTTTATCGCCGTTCACATAGGTGCTACGAGCCAGTGGTGGGTTCAAACCTTGCACACCCGCCCCATCGGGCATATGGCATGATACACAACGCGTCCGGTAGATCTCTTCGCCTATGCTTTCTGGTGCATGCTGGTCTGGCCCATTCTGGTCTGCCCCAGCAGGCACCAACGTTGTCGTCGCAGTTGTAGGCAGAGGAAGCACGCGAATGTTTCGGAATGAAACAGCCGAATTGTCATCGTGATTCTGCAGGCCGACCATGCCCGCCAAACCACGGTCGCCAGTGAAATCATTGATCCGCTCGCCGTTCAAATACACCACATACCGTTGCCCCATGACTTCTATCCGAAACTGGTTCCATTCTCCCAAGGGCTTCGAGGGCACATGGGAAGATGCCGCCATTCCAAAGATTGAGCCTGTACGGTGTAGCGGGTCGCGGCTATCGTCAATCTGGATTTCGTAGCCTGTATTGACAACGTACCACGGGTCTGGGGCGGCAGGAAAGCGCACAAAAACACCCGAATTTGCCGTTGCGCTGGGCGACTTCCACTCAAGCTCTAGAATAAAATCATTGAACTGCACATCTTTGAAGTAATACAGCCCCATCCCTCCTTCAGCAGTGATGGATCCATCGGCATTACGTCGAAATGCCCCAGGGCCCGTCATGTCCCAACCAGTTGTACTCTCGCCATCGAATAGCGTAATCCATTCACTATCCGAGGACGTGGTATTACTCTTTGGTTCTTGTTCGGTGCAGCCGAGTCCTGTTCCTACGAAAACAAGGATACATAGCGTGAGATATCGCAAAGACATTCTGGATTGTAGCACGAGCTTTCCGAGACAGGACGACGATTCAAAAACTGGACAAGCTACTTGCCTCAGTTTAATCAGCATAACTCGTTCAGTTTGCAAAGGCAATGATACCCAGAAACTCCTTTTGCGTTACGCGGCACATGCTGATGCACTTCTGAAAACACGTCCATCACGCACTTAGAGGGCGTTGAGTTTTTAGATTCGCAGGCGAGCGGCGTGAGATGGCGAGGACAGCCGGGCGCGTTTTGTGAGTTCGTAGCAGCGCTACGGGCACGCAAAAGAAGCCGGGATAGACCGCCAGATCACCTCGCGCAGCCCGAAGTCAGAATCCTCAAAGCCCTCTTAGATCTGGGTTGATGCGCCACGGCGGATTCAGGCGATTTTTGCCTGCTTTGTAGAGCCTGATGTTGTGACCATCCGGGTCTTCAAGTCGGGCCTCGCGCCAAAGGTAGACCATGTCGGTGGGCTGCTGTACAAACTCGAAGCCCTTTGCTTCGAGTACCTTCACCGTCTCGTCGATGGTTTCGCACTCAAAAAACAGCTGCGCGCGAGGTGCCTCTACGGATTCGCCCGTGTACTCAATCGATAACGTCTCGTCGCTGCCCGGACAGATGAAACGGGCATATCTCGGCTCGCTCAACACGATGAGTTGGAATCCCAATCGTTTGTAAAAAGAGAGCGATTTCTGGAAGTCCGATACGATGAGTGTGACGTGGTTTAGCTTTAGTTGCATCTTTTTTGCGACATGAACAGGGCCCCACACATTAGAGGCTGTCTAGTAAGTGGTCAACCTTAGAGCACCCGTCAGCGTCTTGTGTAGCGAACAATCCGACAAAGCTACGCGCTGCGCTGGCATTCACCACGGATCTGATGGATGCCCAATGACATCTTATCCATGCCTACTTTGCCAAGCAACCCATCAAAAACACCGCCCACGCTCGATTATCGATGCACAACGCTATGCTGCATGGTGCCTGCTCCCAGATGGTTTTCCGTATTGAAAGATCGTCTACTAACGTCTATTCAGTCGGCGCGGCTAGGTGCCGGTCGAAGTATTCGATCATCTTGCCAAACAGGTAGCGATCGTAATGCCGCTCACGGCTCCATCCATGCGTCGCCCCCGGTGCAAAGGCAAAGTCGAAGTCTTTGCCCTGTTTAATCAGTTCTTCAGCTAACACGGCCGTAGTCTTGAAGGGTACCACATGGTCTTGCATGCCGTGGATAAACAGGAGTTTATCTTCCAGGT
>CAYYHN010000263.1:0-6421 GCA_964471245.1 uncultured Rhodothermaceae bacterium
GAGCTTGTTGACAGACACGGATCTTAGCACTGAACAACGTGAATTCGTCGACGTGGTGCGCGTGAGTGGCGAGGCACTGCTGACCATCATCAATGACATTCTCGATTTCTCGAAGATTGAGGCAGGTAGAGTTGAATTGGACCGCCATCCAGTGCATCTGCATAAGATGATGGAAGAAGTCGTTGATCTGATGGCACCACGTGTCGCTGAAAAACGTCTTGCATTGATCTACGATATCACTCCTGAGGTGCCGCCCGTATTGATGCTCGACCCCGTTCGGTTTCGGCAAGTTCTGCTCAACTTGCTAAGCAATGCAGTTAAGTTCACGGAAGCCGGGGGGATACAGATTCGCCTTTCGATGGTGCCAATCTCAAACGAAATCGGAAGCCTGAACAATGCCGACATAGCTCACCTGCAAGTCTCTGTGCGGGACACTGGTATTGGCATACCTGAAAACCGATTGGACACACTGTTCAACTCGTTTACTCAAGCTGATGCGTCGACAACAAGAAAATACGGGGGGACCGGACTCGGGCTTGCGATAAGTAAACGGCTGGTTGAGTTGATGGGGGGAGATATTGAAGGTGAGAGCACACTAGGCGAAGGTTCTGAGTTCCGCTTTAATGTTCTCACGGCAATCCCAGAGGAGGATCATAAGCAGACCGAAAATCCATTGGCTCAAGCGGCCCCCTTGCATGATTCCCGCCCCGTATTGTTGGTGGATCCCTCTTCTGTACATGCCGAAGTACTTGTGCCAATCTTGCAAGGTATTAGCAGTGAAGTGGTACATGTAACCTCTATTCACAAAGCAACAGTATGCGCGACAGATTTAGTGGCAGATTCAGTCGTGCTCATCTCTGCGCAATGTTGGTCCGACACAACCGAAGCGGAGCGCACTGCATGGCACCAAGCTGCAGCCTCAAAGGAATTCATCGTCGTCGGTATGGGGTATCGAAAAACTCGTGCTCAATGGGAGGCGGCTTGGCCACATGAATCCATGGCGGCATGGCTAAACTTGCCACTGCATCTTCAAGCGCTTAAGAGTCTTGTTCGCATGGCTAATGCGGATGCTCACGCCATCCCATCAGTGAATGTGCCGGATACGCAACGTGGACCTCTGGGGCCCTTGGGTCTCGATGTTGAAGGCAATGAAGTGGTAGAAGCCTCTACACAGCGCTTGCGCATCTTGTTGGCTGAGGATAACAGCATCAACCAAAAGGTAGCCGTGCGTATGCTGGGACGCATGGGTCTGAAGGCGGAAGTGGTGAACAACGGATGGGAAGCTGTTGAGGCTGTTCAACAAGCTGCGTATGATGTGCTGCTAATGGATGTGCACATGCCAGAAATGGATGGCTTAGAAGCGACGACGACCATACGGGCGCTGGGGGATGCTATCAAACAGCCTCGGATTGTAGCGATGACGGCAAATGCTATGCAAGGTGACCGCGAACGCTGCCTCGAAGCTGGTATGGACGACTACCTTAGCAAACCTGTCAAGCAAGCTGCGTTAGAAGCTTTAGTACAGCCGCTCTTAGCCGTCGACGCCAAGGCTTAGGGTTGAGGACTACCGTTGTGATTGAACCATTGGCCGATTACGTTTTCGGCTGGTTTAGACTGTGGCGTGAAGTCGATAGCGCGGCGGGCCATACGGCGTGACTGTGCGGGGTGCCATTTCCAGACAATCATGCCAGCCATCCAAGGCTCGTTCCACATCTGTTCGAAGAACGCTTGGTAGAGGCGTGCCTGCAGGTCAAAGTCAGGGGTCATCGTATCCGTTTCATCGCGACTAGCCCAGCGCCAAGGCTCAGCTGCAGCATAGGCTACGCTGCGGTATCCTATCTCGGTGAACAGGATCGGTTTACCCGTAGCTTGATGGACAGTTTCTAGCGCCTCCATATGTGGGCTCCATGCTGCCTTGATGGCATCAACCTGCGGGTTGGGTGCGTCAGTGAGCGGGAAGTAGCCTTGAACACCAACGTAGTCGAGCACATCCCAGAACGAGACCGCCTCATATTCTTGGTACCAATTAGCGGCGTACGACAATTCACCTGTGTAGGTGGTACGAATCTCCTCAATCAGGCTGCGCCAGAAGGCCGGACGTTTACTGCTACTGTGAAGAAGTTCCGTCCCAATAACCAGCATGTCAGCTTGGACATTTTGGGCCAAGCGGGCATAATGCATCAAGTAGGTGCGATAGTCAGCTTCCCACGTTTCCCAATCGGCTTCATCCTCGTAATCAAGATCGCCGCGCCAGCCTCCTCCGCCAATCCAGATGTGTGGCTTGAGGATGATCTTCATGCCTAAGTTGTGCGCCTGTTCAGTCAGTTCACGGATGCCCGTATCGCTTTCACTGTACCAGCGAGCGTCTGGGTTGTAGCGAATATTGGGGTCGGCAAGAGTACGCTGGTAGCCGAACGATACCAGTGTCACATGGGTAACGCCGAGGCTGCTCAGGTGGGGCAGCAACTCGGGTTCAGGAGCGCGAATGGCGTCAAGCGTGACGCTTCTAATCGCAGGATATGTTGTACGCGTGGCGTGATGGACGGCAAAAGCAAGCATCACCAAGGCCATAAGCGCAGTGGTGCCAAACAGAATACGGCGGCGGGTCACGGAGGAGGGCATCGCGGTGCGGTGGTGGCGAGCAAAATGGTCCGGCGTGAGAATAATGGTGCTCCTACGCAAGTCGCCCGTGCGATTGTTTCGCAGCTGCATGTTGTATCGCGCAAAAAAACGCGTAGATTTATGTTAACCCAAGTTTTGCCCTATGGTCTGAACTTGGGTAGAATGGATGAAACGAGGAGGCAACGAAACGTGGTGGAGGCGTTTTCCCAGCCCTCTTCGATGCTTCGTTTCTTCCATTCTTCGTCTCCTCAAGCTTGGACAGATAAGTCCAAACTTGAGTTATGTTATTGATGCGTTCCGTTCCAAAGCCACTCTCGGTATCATGATCTCAAGGCGTCAGTTTCTTGGTTCGTTTGGGGCGCCAGCTGCAATGGCCGCTGCACCCATTCTGTTTCGTCCTTCCGGACTCACCACTGCTTTAGAGGCACTAGCTGGAGCCTCTAGTACTCCGAAAGAGATCGCACGCGACGAAGCTTTTTGGATGGAAGTCCAGCAAGCCTTTACCGTCGATCGGACGCTGGTCAACCTGAACAACGGCGGCGTGAGTCCTGCTCCATCCATCGTGCAGGAGGCGATGAAGCGGCATTTAGACTTCTCGAACCAAGCGCCAGTCTACACCATGTGGCGCATTTTGGAGCCCCAGCGCGAAGGCGTTCGCCAGCGCATCGCACGCGACTTTCAGTGCAACGCTGAAGAGATTGCGCTCGTCCGCAACGCTTCCGAAGGGCTGCAAATCTGCCAACTCGGCATTGATTTAAAAGCTGGCGATGAAGTGCTGACCACGGATCAGGACTATCCGCGCATGATCACGACGTTCCAGCAGCGTGAACGCCGCGAAGGCATCAAGCTGGTGCAATTCAGCATTCCGATTCCTGCCGAAGACCCCAACGAAATCGTACGGCTGTTCGAAGAGCGCATCACACCGCGCACCCGGCTCATCCTGATGAGCCACATCATCAACATCACCGGACAGATCCTTCCCGTCAAGGCCGTGGTGCAGATGGCACGTGCGAAGGGCATCCCGGTCATCGTTGATGGCGCGCACTCCTACGCCCACTTCCACTTCACTCATGCCGATCTCGATTGCGATTATTATGCAACAAGCCTCCACAAATGGCTGTTTGCGCCGCACGGCACGGGCATGCTCTACGTGCGCAAAAACAAAATTCCCAGCTTGTGGCCGATGATGGCCGCGCCCGAGGCGATGGACGACAACATCCGCAAGTTCGAGGAGATTGGGACGCATCCGGCTGCCAATTACCTTGCCATTGCCGAGGCACTGACCTTTCACCAAGGGATTGGGCCGAAGCGCAAGGAAGAGCGGCTCCGGTACTTGCGCAACTACTGGGCGGAGCGCTTGCTCCAGCACGACCGCGTGCGGCTCCACACAAGCTTGAAGCCGGAGTTCTCATGCTGCATCGCCAACGTGGAAATCGAAGGGGTCGATTCGGGCAAACTGGGGCAGCACTTGTGGCGCAACCATCGCATCATCGTCACGCCGATCAAGCACCCGCAGTTCGAAGGCTTGCGCGTGACACCCAACGTCTACACCACGCGCGAAGAACTCGATCGCTTTGTTGAGGCGATGGAAGACGTCATCCGTAATGGATTGCCCACTTGACCATACATTTCCTAGCCAATACTCCTGATGTTTCGCATGCCTCGCCTTTGTTTGAGTCTAGTACTAGCCGTCTCGCTTGCCGGTTGCTTGGCGCCCAACACCGATACTGCCCATCAACAAGCTGCTACCGATATGTCCGAACGTACGATCATCGCCACTGACCAAGCGCCTGCTGCGGTCGGTCCGTATTCGCAAGCCGTCCAAGTCGGAAACACGGTGTATCTCGCCGGCCAAGTCGGGCTCGATCCTGCGACGGGTTCGTTGGTTGAAGGCGGGGTGGAGGCCGAAACGCACCAAGTGATGGCGAACATTGAGGCGGTATTGACCGAAGCCGGCTTTTCGCTTGCTCATGTCGTCCAAGCCCAAGTCTTCCTCGCCGACCTGAACGACTACGCGGCGATGAATGCCATCTACGGCTCCTACTTTGACACCTCACCGCCTGCGCGGGCAGCCTTCGAAGTCGCCCGCTTGCCACTCGATGCGCGTGTGGAAATTATGGTCACGGCGGCGAAATAGATCGTACTATTTGATTACCCGTCTGCCACGTTGCCTTTCCTTACAGGTTGATATCAACTCTGTTCCATGTTTTTATTTCTGGTAGCGCAATCTTGAAATTGCATGTGCGTTAGGCTAGTTTCAGTTGACAATGTGGTGCTAGTTAGGGATAGTGAGTCAGAGCCGATAGTGAGAGGTGGCACGCATTTTCACCAGAAACGCCATCGTTATTTAAGCTATTTGCCGTGCTTCCTCCTCGTGTTTTTTGGGGTCCCAATGCATACTGTTTTAGAGTCGGACTTTTGCTCCAGTGTGCGTTTTTATCCTTTGTATTCTTTACTGCCGAAAAGTCTTTTGGCCAAGCGAGGGTAGTCAAGGCAGACACTGGGCTTGTCAGTGTTGGTTTCGACGAATCTTTTATTTTGGAATTTGATCTTTCAACACAGTTTGTAGGTGAGACTGCTCAAGTTATATCTGTTTCCCGTCATATTCGGTCTGGTAATTCGTTAGGCACTTTAAAGTTTGACAAAGATAGGAGTAAAAGTCTAAATGGTGTTAGGGATACTCTTGCAGAAGATAAGTCTAAACCTCTTGAGTGGTGGGTAAGAGAAAATAAGCTTTATGTAGTCTCTGAAGGTTTAGAGTATGGCAGGTATTACTCATTTAATATCAAATACAAGCATAAGCCGACAAAAAAGAAAATCACAGATGCAACAGCGGCTGCAGTACGTGTATTAGATCGTATGTATCGTGATGTGGTTAGTATCGAGTGTGATTCTGACTTAGCTGATAAAGTTGCCGCTAAAGCACTGGACGAAGGCCGTATTGTCTTAGGACTACCTCCAATAGCCGAGAATTTATTTAATAGGCTAAACCAAGCTAGGTCTTCGAAAAGGTCACTTGAAGAACAACAGGATTCGCTACAGCAGGCGGCGTCAAAATTGGCAATGGAAAAGTCTGGTATTCCCGGTATTGGGATATTGTTTACTCCTGAATTTATTCAGTTAAATCGAAGCTTAAGTAGCATAGCAGACAGCATTAATACACAAGTATCTTCAATTGAATCACTTGCTCCTAAATTGGATACCCTAATTTCTGATATTGTTAGCGCCCAACGTGACTTGCTTTCGCGAAGTCAAAGTGTTTATTCAGCTGAGATGTTATCTTTTTTCGATCCTAGTGCTTCATCTCGTAGAAAAAACTTGCAACGCTCAAATATCGGTAGGCCGATGGCTGAGCGCCGCCACATGTTAGAGCAGCTTGATGAAGCCCCGATAATAAACGACACTAAATGTATGCCGGATCTTAATCTGTTTAGCTCTGGCGGGGAGGCGAAAATAATTGAAAGATCGTCTGACGAGACTGTGCTAGAACTTGAAGTATATCTGACAAATAGTGCGCCAAGTATGGGTTCAGATGAGACAGATCCAATTCCAATATATGTCGGATTGTCATACCCAGAGCACGTACGTGTACAAGAAGTTAGTGGCTCTGGATATCCAGTATATAATAAATTTTTGCAAGGGTGGGAGTGGCAGCTTGGACCAGTCACTAGGGGCGATACTGTGCAACTGAAGTTTCAGTACTCTATCATGAATAATGTAGATCCAACAAGATTCTCATTGTATGTGCTCAAGGATAGACCTGCTACAAGGCAAGCTGAGTTTTTGTACCATAACGATT
>CAYYHN010000264.1:0-6418 GCA_964471245.1 uncultured Rhodothermaceae bacterium
CTCTGACGTACCCGGATGCGCCGGGTGCGCCTTGCAGACGACCGGACAGCCTGCAGCCAGCGCCGAAGCCGTATCGCCACCGGCAACGGAGAAGGCGAGCGGAAAGTTGCTCGCGCCAAACACCACGACCGGGCCAAGCGGCACCAGCATGCGCCGGATGTCGGGCTTTGGAATGGGTGTGCGATCCGGTTGTGCCCGGTCGATGCGAGCATCTACCCAAGAGCCTTCGCGCACGACTTGGGCGAACAGCCGCAACTGGTTCATGGTACGTCCGCGTTCGCCCCGGACGCGCCCCGCTGGCAAGCCCGACTCTGTCATGACACACGCCACCAGCACCTCATCTAGGGCAAGGATGTTGTCGGCGATGGCTTCGAGCAATAGCGCCCAGTCTTCGGCGCTGCGCGCTCGGTTGGCACGGAAAGCCCGGTCGGCGGCTAGCAATGCATGGTCGATCTCGGCATGCGTTGCTTCGTGAAAGGCCGTGGGCAGGAGGGCTCCCGTGGTGGGATCAACGCCTTGGTATGTGAAATCGCCCTTGCCCGAGCGGCGTCCTGCGATCAGATTATGGCCGTGGAGCGTCATATATTTTATAAGTCGAGTTTCGAGAGTTGTAAGCAGTTAGCGAGGTATCCCTGTGGCAACAGCTAAGCGGAAGGCATCAAGATAGTCGATGAGTGTATCTGTGGCTGCCTCGGCCATGCGTGGGTCGCGGGCGCGGACGGCGGCCAGCACATGTTGGTGTAAGTCGGCCGAGCGTGCAAGGTCGCCGTTGTGTTGGTGCGCATACCAGAAGCGTCGGCAGTGCGCGTGCAGCGGGGCGACGGCTTGTGCGGCAAATGGATTCTGCGCGGCGGCGGCCAGCACCTCGTCGGCAGCGCGGTCCGCTAGCATGAAGGCGTCAAGATCGCCTACGGCAGCGGCCTGCTGCATGGCGTCGAGCTGTGCGGCAAAGGCTTCGTGCTGGATAGGCGTAGCGCGGCGTGCGGCGCGGGCTGCAATGAGGCCGTCGAGCGCTCGCCGCGTCTCCAGCAAGGCATGGAAGTCGACCAGGTCGATGGCCGTTACCATCATGCCTCGGCGCGGCATGGTCACCAGCAGCCGGTCCGATGTTAGGCGCTGCAACGCCTCGCGCAGCGGCGTCCGCCCAAAGCCTACCTGCTCGCGAAGCTCAGCCTCCGAAAACACCGTTCCTGGTGGCAACTTCAGCGTCACAATCATCGCCTCGACGGTGTCGTAGGCTTGGGCAGCAAGGCTAGGAGTCATGGCTCAAGTTGTGATCAACTTTCGCAGTGTGGAAAGTTGGGAATGGTTGGATGCATGGAGAGGATGAAGTCGCCATCTCTGCTAACATTCCATCCCTCCAAACTTTCCAAGCCTAACCTACGCGTGCCATGACGGCGGCGAGGTCTGGCCGTTTGGCAAGCCCGGCTTCGATGATGGCTTTCACCTGCGCC
This sequence comes from uncultured Rhodothermaceae bacterium, assembly GCA_964471245.1. Lineage (GTDB taxonomy): Bacteria > Bacteroidota > Rhodothermia > Rhodothermales > CAYYHN01 > CAYYHN01. The sequence continues at coordinate 1,455 of CAYYHN010000264.1, forward strand.
CGCTCTTCGCCGACCAGCGGCATCCGTGGCGGACGGACATGCTCAGTGCTCACGCCCACCATTGCTTCGGCGAGCTTGATGTTCTGCACCAATTTTGCGTTCACGTCTAGATGCAGCAGCGGCATAAACCAGCGGTAGAGTTCCACGGCCTCTTTCACATGCCCAGCCTTGGCGAGGTGGTAGATAGCCACCGTCTCTTCTGGAAACGCGCACACGAGACCCGCGAGCCAGCCGTCCGCGCCGAGCAGCAACGCTTCGAGCGCAATGTTGTCAACGCCACAGAAGAGCTGATAGCGATCACCTACCAAGTTGATGATGTCGGTCAGGCGGCGCACATCGTCGGACGACTCCTTGATGGCCACGAACTTAGGCTCGTCGGCGAGTTCGGCGAACATCTCAGGCGTCACATCGACGCCGTAGGCCACCGGATTGTTGTAGATCATCAGTGGCAGATCGGTGGCAGCAGCCACGGCACGCAGGTAGGCCATCGTCTCGCGTGCATCCGACTTGTAGAGCAGCGGCGGCAACACCATAAAACCATTCGCTCCGACAGCGGCAGCACGCTGGGCAAATCTGGTCGCGTCCTGTGTAGCGCGCTCGGCAATACCGCATAAGACGGGCACGCGTCCAGCGCTGGCATCGAGGGCGCATTGAAGCACGGTGAGCTTTTCATCATGTGACAGCGTGCTGCTCTCACCAAGCGACCCGCACACCACGAGGCCATGCACGCCCGATTCAATCTGCCACGCATAGTGCGTGCGCATTGCGTCTTCATCGAGGCTGTAGTCAGCCTTTAGCTTCGTTGTAACTGCTGGAAAGACCCCAGCCCAAGGTGCTGCCATTGGAGTAGGTGATTGCGTTTGAAAAAGTACCACAAGATAAAATATGCAACTAATATATCAATGTAACACGTAAAAAATATTACAACTACAGCGTTGGCGTCGCAGAAACAAAGAGCGACGGAATGACATGCTCATCTCGACGCGTTCTGCTCCATCATTCTTCGATGCTGCCTAGCTGATCTGCCTAGCTGAGGGGAAGAACCCAAACTTTGCGTAGACCTTTAAGAATGGTTCAAACTCAAGAGCCGTATAGCTTCCGTTGTGCGTCTCAAGCAATCGCCATAGTAACACAATGTAGGGAAGCTGGTTTGTATGCGTGCAGCACGTCGGCTGCGGCGAGCACAGTGGCACCTGTGGTGAGCACATCATCGACCAGTAACAGATGCTTGTCTTCGATTCGCTCGGGTGTGGAGGTGGCAAACGCGCCGGTTACATTCTGTCGGCGGGCTGCGCGGGACAAGCGTGTTTGCGAGCGGGTCGGGCGTGTGCGGTGGAGCAGGTCTTCGGCTACAGGTACGCCGAGTTTGGCTGCGAGCCCCTCGGCTAGGGTCGTGCTTTGGTTGTAGCCTCGCGTCAGGTAGCGCTGGCGGTGGAGCGGGATGGGGATGATCGCATCGAGCGGGGTGTGTTCTGGAATGGCTGACGCCATCAGAGTGCCAAGGCGCAGGCCAAAACGCGGACGGTTGCCGTACTTTAGGCTGCGGTGCATCTGTTGGAGCATGCCGCCTTTGTCAAACGTCCAGAGTGCTATCGCTGAGGTGAACGGGCACGGGCCCACATGTGCCAAAATCCGGGCCATAGCTTCGCCCGTGTTTGCACGGACGAGTCGACCTACGCAGAGATCGCAGATAGGTTGGTCGGATGCCGCAATGCGCTCCCCGCATCCCGTGCAGGTGACTGGGAAAACAATGTCCACCAGAGCCTTACCTAGGTTGCTGAGCAGCGGCTGAAGAACTTGGCGGGGAACGGTGGGATGTGGAGAGGTTTCCATGAGGAAGCACAGGTAAGCAATCGGGATGCAGGAAGGTTCAGTGGAATCCGTGCCATGTGGTCTGCAAGTACCGGAATTGTTGTGTACTTTGCGCCCGCTGATCCTCCGTTGAATCCCTGTCTAGATTAAATAACGCTTATGGCGAGCCGGAAACGCAAGGGCATGCTCATCAAAAACACCAACCCCAAGCCTGTGACGATCCCGATGGCGACGCGGACGATCACACTGGGCAGTGGTGAGGAGCAGGCCGTGACTGCCGAAGAAGTACGCGACGCTGAACTACGCGAAATGCTGCAAGTGCGCGCGATTGCTATCGTACGCCCAACAACCGACGAGGAGGAAGACGCGTTGCGTGCTCGCCTCGCCGCCTCCTAATTGCTCCGTTTCTTGTCTCTCACCGAAGAGGGTGCTACTCATGAAGATTTTGGCGCTTGAGCCGTGGTTTGGCGGCTCGCATCGCAACTTTCTAAATGGGCTTGTGCAGCATAGCGAGCACGAATACCACACCATCACGATGGCGGCTCGCTTCTGGAAATGGCGCATGCAAGGCGGTGCCGTCACCACGGCCCGCAAAGCGTTGCAGGCTGTCGAAGAGGGTTTTCAGCCTGACCTGATCTTCGCGTCTAGCATGGTTAACTTGCCCGCGTTTCTTGCCCTGACACGCGGCGCCTTCGACGACGTACCCGTCGTTCTGTATTTCCACGAGAACCAGCTCACGTACCCGATCCCTGACGACCAAAAGCGGGACTATACGTACAGCTACATCAACTACCTTTCGGCACTCGCTGCCGACCGGGTGGTCTTCAACTCACAGTTCCATTTCGATGAGTTCATGGAGGCCCTGCCGGTATTGCTGCGTGCCTTCCCGGATTACACACACCTCGGCACTGCGCAGCGTATCCGCGACAAAGCAAGCGTGCTCCATTTAGGTATGGATCTGCGTGCGCACGATGCCTATGCTGCTGGCTTCAGTCAGCACGCGTGGGGACCCGGGATGCCACCGCCTATCGTCCTATGGAATCAGCGCTGGGAGTACGACAAAAACCCTGAGGCCTTTTTCCGCCTCATGAACCGTCTCGATGACATCGGCTGTTCGTTCCGCCTCATTTTGGCTGGTGAACACTTTGAGGAGCAACCGTACGAGTTCGAACAGGCGTTCAATCGCTACGCCGAGCGCATCCTCCACTACGGTTATGCCGAGGACTTCCAAGAGTACAGTCGTTTATTGCACCGCGCTGACCTCGTCGTGTCCACGGCCATCCACGAGTTCTTTGGGATTGCCATGATGGAAGCCATCTTCTGTGGATGCCATCCACTGCTGCCCAATCGCCTCAGCTACCCCGAACTCATTCCTGCGTCGCTGCACCAGCCGCTGCTTCACGCCCCGATCCTCTACGATGATGACGATCAGCTCTTTAAAATCATGGTAAACATCCTGAAAGGAGAGGAGCGCCCCCTACCAACATCTACCCTGCGCGACATTCCTAAACGCCTCGACTGGCGTACCCATGTTGCGCTTTATGACGACCTGTTTACCTCAACGACGCGCAAGCGTGTTATGACAACATAGGCGTTATGTATGTCGCAGTTCGTCTAGATGGCGACGCACCAGTATCCGTTGACGTTCTGGCGTAAACCGCTCTGCATCTACAGCAGCTCCAAGCCCCACGCCATCGACCAACGCGATCAGCGCATCAGCTTCAGCCTCTGGCTTTCGTTTTGGGGAAATGATGGATTGTGCTTGCAGGTACCGTATCTCGACGGCCATAAAGGAGCGCAGGGTTTTATATCGCTGTTGGTGCCGCGCGATAAGGTTGGTGTTGCCAATCGAGTAACCGAGGAAGGCTAGCCAGACTTGCCACTCGCGCCGACTTTCCTCAGACATAGGCATTGCGGCAAGTACCATTTCTTCAAGCCGCTCCAACCCAGATGCATCCGTCCCAGCCTCGCTGGCGGTGTCCATCGTACGTTGTGTTACGAGGTCGAGGGCAGTGGCAACGAGGTCATCTTTATTGGCATAGTGGTGGGAAATCAGGCCTGTCGTGGCGCTCATCTCGCGGGCAACAGCACGGACACTCATCCGGCTCAGCCCATCGCGGAGGATTACACGCCATGCGGCCTCCGCGATCTCTTGGCGGCGGTCATGCATAGGAAATAAGTATAGGGGAGTTTGTGATACACACCCAAAATAGTTTTAATTCGTTAGAAACACAACAGTTGTTATGTTGTTGTAAATAGCAAGTGTTACACTTGTTATCGCTCGACTTGTACACAAAAATCTAGAGTGTTTTAATGATTCGCGCCCTTATACCAGATGATATGAATGCCGTGCTTTCCCTAGCTATGGAGAGTGATTTATTTGATGAGGCAGGTGTAGATCTGATTCGGCAGACGCTAGAAGCACATTACTCCAACGAGGATGAAAGTGTATGGTGGGTCGCAGAAGAACAAGAGCCCGTAGGTGTGTTGTATTGCGTACCAGAACAAATGACCAACGGAACGTGGAATGCGCTGATGCTACTGGTGCGGTCGGACTGCCACGGCAAAGGGTATGGCACCCGACTACTTCGCCAAGCTGAGCAGACACTCGCAGAGCAAGGAGCCCACCTGCTGATTGTTGAAACGTCTGGTGTCGACAGCTTTGCCCGAACCCGTCGTTTCTACGATCGCTGCGGTTATACGGAGGAGGCACGCATTGCCAATTTCTACGCTGCGGGAGATGATAAGGTGATTTACACAAAAACGCTCAAGCCAGAGTTAATACAGGCTTGATGAGTCACGGCTATCTGGTTATTTCCGCGCTGATTCCAGTGCGCGATGACCGTCCCGTCTAAACACTTTTTTGCGGGCGCGTAAGTTATGATAGCCTAAGCAGCTAAGGTTTCGGTGGTCAGTGCACTGAGGTGAGGTGATATGTCTTGCAAAGATGCAATTCGTATGGATTGGCAATGCTGAAATGGTCAGGTAATGCGAACAGATACACTGGATGGCGATAGTTGCTACTTGGCCGATACTACAGAGGCGCAGTGCTTGTTGTGAGGAAAGCCTGTACCTGTCTTGCCGACTGTTATGATGGGGACTTGGACTTATTCCGCTTGAGCTTTGGGTGGGATAAGCGTGGCAGGACTACA
>CAYYHN010000265.1:0-2278 GCA_964471245.1 uncultured Rhodothermaceae bacterium
GCTTTTTTGATTGGTGTGCTCGTTGTGTCGGAGCAACTACGATTTCTCCAGAACAAACCCCTTGGGTTCGCCAGCGAGCAGGTGCTAGTCCTGCCAACAGGGCTGGCCGATCAAGCAGCTTCCGAGCAACTGGTACAGCGCCTCAAGGATGCGCTAACCCCGCATCAAGGTGTGCAGCATGTGGCAGCTGCCTCTTCGGGATTTGGTCGTGATCTTAGCTGGAACAGCTTCAGCAAAGGCGATGCCGCTTACATGCTCTACACGAGTCGCATCGACCCCGAATTTCTGGATGCGTTGCAACTTCGGCTGCTGAGCGGGCGCGCCTTTCGTGACGACCTACCTTCTGACCAGATGCATGGCGTGCTCGTTAACGAAGCCTTGGTTGAAGCGTGGGGTCTTGTTGAACCGGTAGGGAAAACGCTCGAAGGGTTTAGGCTTGATCCCACAGGCGAAGGGCCATCTGCGACGATCCTTGGCGTGGTTGAAGATTACCACTTCAAGTCGCTACATACAACCGTTGAGCCCATGGCGCTCTTTACCGCGCCCCGAGATGACGCCTTTCGATACGTTTTCGTACGTCTTCAAACAACAGACTATGTGCCACTGCTTGCTGATCTGGAAGCGACATGGCACCAAGTTGCCCCTGACGCGCCTTTTTCATGGTACTTCCTCGATGAGGACCTCGATCGTCAGTATCGCAGCGAGGCACAGAGTCGGCAGTTGGTTGTCTGGGCTGCCGCATTAGCCATGCTGATTGCGTGTCTGGGCTTACTGGGACTAACTGCATTCACAGCTGAGCGCCGAACGAAAGAGATTGGCGTGCGCAAGGCACTCGGCGCTTCGGTACCACACCTGACGCGCTTGCTCTCCATCGACTTCTTACGTTTGGTGCTATGGGCTAATGTGCTTGCATGGCCCCTCGCCTATTTTGTGCTGGAACGCTGGTTAACAGGGTTTGCATACCGCATTGCCCTCGACTGGACGTATTTTGTTGCAGGCGGGGTGCTAGTGCTCCTGCTTGCAGCAGCAACAGTCAGCACCCACGCCATCCGTGCGGCATTAGCGAATCCTGTGGACTGCTTGCGATATGAGTAGCTGCTCTACGACTATTGCTACAAAACAACTGCCGTATCCACGATCGTCGGAAAGAGCTTTGGAGTAGTTTTTAGCTCGGCTGAGCCTGTGCTAACGCTTGGCAAATCTGGCTGAGGTGGTGGGCGTTGTGCCATGCCACCTTGTCAAATTCCTGTTGGAGGGTGCGCAGGCCCGTCTCGCTGTGAACAAAGGTGCGATCCCCATGGCTGGCGTAGAACAGATCCGCGTAGTAGATGATGCCTTCGCGTGTGGTCGTGTAAAGGCTGCGCGAAAGCGAGAGTGGTCGGTTGGCATAATCCAAGCCGACCGACCAAGCATCTTGGTCGAATGCCCAGATGACGGGGTTTTCCGAACTCAATACACGCCGGATGCGGTCGAAGAGTACGGTCTCAGCATCGGCTAAGTGGTGCAAAAGGAGCCGAATACTCCATTTGCCAGGAGCATAACGAAGATCTAGTTGGGCCGTTGACAGATCGAAAAACGTAAGCGTGTCACTGCGTGTTTGGGCGAGTTGGTCGAGTAGGTCCATGGGGTAGCAGGAAAGGAGGGCATTAGACGAGCCCGCGTTCTACGAGTGCACGACCAGCTTCGCGCACCGAGTCGTGTGCCGGGCGGAAGGTAATGCCGGTAAGTTTCGTCACATACGCACTTTGCGCTTGGGGGACAACGCCAAGGTCGGGCGTCACTGAACGCAACGAGCGATCGAAGAACGACATCAAACGCACGACAAAGGCGGGTAGTTGCGCCGTTGGAATCTTCTTGGCGCGTGCTGGCAGCGCTTCTTTGAGAACGCGACTCATGTCGGCCATCGAAAGTGTTTCGTGCGCGCCAATGAGTCGGCGGCCAGCGGCTTCGGGGGTCGTCATCGCTTCCCGGTGCAGTGCTGCGAGGTCGCGGACATCCACGATAGGAAAATGCACGGGCGGTACGGCCGGGTAAGCGCCTTCGATGAGCAATTTAATGACATCAAGTGAGGTGCCCGTTCGGTTGTTGAGTGGTGGTCCCATCACAAAGCCAGGGTTCACTACAACGAGGCGTTCATGCCAATCGTGTTCATCGGCCCATGCCCATGCGGCTTGCTCTGCGCGCGTCTTCGAGACGATGTATGCCGACAACTCTGACCATTCCGGATCTGTCCAGTCTGTTTCGCGCACCATCATCTGCCGTGGTCGATTAGCCCGGT
>CAYYHN010000265.1:2288-6418 GCA_964471245.1 uncultured Rhodothermaceae bacterium
ATGGCTACCATCGACGAGGTGATGACCACGCGCGCTACATCGGCGGTACGGGCGGCATGGAGCACCCGGAGCGTCCCTGCACGCGCCATGGGAACGAGTGCTTCGCGATCTTTGGGCTGCTGGATTGGAAACGGTGACGCTACGTGTTGGACATAGCGGCATCCCGCAACAGCCTCGGCCCAACCTGCATCGTGCGTCAAGTCAGCTTCCACAAAGCTAAGGTTTTTGACGTTAGCCCCTGCCGCTTGTAGGGCTGTACGAACATCCTCAGCGCGGGTAGCCGAGCGGACCGTACCACGCACGGCATAGCCTTGGTTGAGGAGGTCATGCGCGAGATGCAGGGCGATGTAGCCACTTATTCCAGTGACAAGAACGGTTGTGTTCATGGGTTGTGGTACGCTTGGTAGGTTCGAGATGCATGTGCAGCCCGTACGATGCTACCGATCACTTGTGCCCAAGAACAGGATCAATGGTTGTTTTACGTGGATCACCGGAAATACTGCGCACGCGAAGTCGGGATTACGATCCTGATGCTTGCCACACGGTCCAACTACCATCGCGCCAGATCCACAAATCATTGGTCTTGCGGCGTTCTTGTGTTGCCATCTCCGTGCCAACAACACCACCAAAGACCACGAAGCCAACGTCGGGAATGAACACACCGTCATGCTCTGCTCGAATTTCTGGGGCGATGTTGGTTTGCTGTTCGCTCCATGTGCCGTTGTGCCATTGCCAGAGGTCATTTTCCCGCTGGCTCGTGCCAAAACCTCCAAAAATAAGCAAGCGCTCCTGCTCATGGTCGAACACCATCGAACCATGCAACTTGGGTGGCGTCGTGAGGGTGTCGCGCAGCATCCATGTGGTACCGTCCCACGCCCAGAGGTCGTTTGGAATGCGCCCATCGTAGCCGCCAACCAAAACCACATGTTCAGACGCCCCATCCCATGCCATCAAGTGCGAGCCCCTCGGTGTAGGTGCATGCGTTGGAGCGGCATCCGCCCATGATGTCCCATCCCAAAGCCATGTATCGCCAAGGGTGACGCGGCCGCGGCCACTCCCGCCAAACAGGACGACCTTTTGACGTGCCGCATCGTAGACCATGGCACCAAGCTGACGGGGCGGCGGACCTGTGGTGTCGGCGAGTGTCCACATGTTGCCGTCCCAGCGCCACGTTTCGCCGCTACGCCCATCGGGGGTGAGGCCGCCAAAAAGAATGACCTCGCTACGCGCTGCATCATAGGCGACGTGGGCATCGCTGCGGGGTGCCGGGCCTGAGACATCATGCCGGGTCCATCCATCAGGCGTCCATGTCCACGTGTCAGCAAGACGGACGTTGCTGGAGTCCGATCCGCCAAAAAGTAGGATCGTACCACGGGCTGCATCATATGCCAAGGCAAAGCCGCTGCGTGGTGTGGGCAGAAGGTGTTCGGTAGCCGAAGGTGTTGGTGTGCACGCAGTGGCAAGCCATAGCGCGCACACGATGCATGCAAGGCGAAACATCATCAGGAAATGACCGGTTTTGTGGGAAACGAGGTCTAGCATGCGTGGCTAGAAGCAGTGCGGTTGCACAAGTTGTGACGAGCGGCACGTCTGGCGTGACGAGTGCCCATGAGCATACCGCTACGAAGCTTGTTAAGGAGTTCAACGCATCGTGCGTTCAGGTCTTGGCGGCGGCTTGGGCGCTGGCAAAAGCCGTAGCCAACGGCTCGGGGGCGGGGACGGGGCGTTTGCGTGTGAGATCAATGAAGTAGCCTTGCTGCACGCCAGCACAATGAATGCGATCGCCGACGCTGATTTCGAAGTGGAGCCGCCAGCGTGCACGTCCCAGTTCCGGGAGCCAAATACGGCCCATTGGTCGGTCCGCCATGGTGATAGGCCGCTTGTAATCAACTTCGGTGCGGCCAATCACGGGCGAGATGCCAGCATCGAGGAAATCCTCGTACGGCATGTACGTATCAAGAAATGCGAGGCGCAGGTCCTCGAACCAGCGGATGTAGACGATGTTGCTCACAATGCCCATCACGTCGATGTCATAGCCATTGGGGCGGAGCGGCCGTTCGACGAGGAGAAGGCGAGGTGTTTCGGGCATGGGCCTTGGGTTGGCAGCTAGTAGATCGGGGGCAGCAAGTTAAACTGCACCGTGAAGACCATCCAAGCAATGGCTGCACAGGTAATGATGGCGTAATGCAGGCGGCTTCCCCAATGGCCATGACTTTTTTGCCACATATTGAAGGCACAACCCAGCATGATGAGGAGCGCAACGGCCTGAAGCAGCGGAATCCACAGGAGCAATGCCATGTTGCCCGGCATGCCATAGAGCAAGTCGCCGCCGCCTTGCTGGACCATCACCAGCCCGGTCTTAATGAAGCCTATCGCAAAGGTTAATGCGCCTAGGCTAAACACGAGGGCCACAAATCGGGCTAGCCACATGCCTTGCGGTGTAGGGCGCTTGCGCCAGCGTCGCCAAAGCCATGCGCCGAGCGTTGTAAACGGCCACAAGAGTGCCGTGAACAAGATGACAATGACCCACGAGAGGTAAAACTCGTTGACAAATTTGGCGTGGCATACCACGGCAGCTTCTCGAACGCGCCCGGTACGGCACCACCGAGTTGCTGGGTATGGTACATATGGGTGACGCGCCCGTTGTCTGCAAGCGCAAAGGCGAGAAACGCTTCAGCGTTGGTGTGGTGTTGGAAGAGATCAGGTGCTACCTGTACCCAACGTTCACCGTCTTGCGTTACCAAGTAGTTGTCTGCATCCGTCCACACATGAAACGTTCCATTGAATACGCCAAACAGCTTCTCGACCGTTGTTCGACTGTATCGATTGAGAAGGTACGTACCCGTGTAGGCATTGAGGTCGAGGTCTGGATTCGGGGTGAGCGCAGCTGGGGGTGCGGCCGAAGGAAAGAACGCATCCATAAAGGCGGGCAAAAATGCTTCGCGTAGCCCGCCGGATGATGCATTGTATGTCAGCGCGACACCGACGTTTTCGGTGGGCAATACGAACAAGAGGCTGCGGTACCCTGCCGCGTCGCCACCGTGCTGGAGCGCACGGTATCCATTGATGTGTTGCTCAATGAAGCCGTATGCCATGCCCGGCAACTCAGGATGATGCGTAAACTGCTGCGCATACATCCGCTGCGCCGTGGATGGCGAAAGGAGGCAATCGGATGCAAGACACCCCTCGTTCAGATGCGCCATCATGAAGCGTGCAAGATCCTCGGCAGAGGCTGAGAGCGCACCGGCAGGCGGCGCATTCCGGTAGAACAACGGCATCGGTGCATATTCGTTACCCGTCCAGCGGTATCCTTGTGCAAGGTGTGGCGCGAGCGAGTCGGGGAGCGGCAAGGCAAAAGTGCTGCGTGCCATACCGATGCGGTCGAGCACATGCGTGCGCTGATAATCGACAAAGGGCACCTCAGCTATGTCCTCGATGAGTAGGCCGATGAGGCCGTAGCCATGGTTGGAGTAGCTGAACACCGTTCCCGGTGCGAGCGTGCGCGCAGGCAGGTTGTTGGCAAGGTAGCTGCCAAGCTCCTGCACCGATTGCGCATCCGGTGCCATGTAGCCGATGTTTCGGTCGTCAAACCCAGCCGTATGCGTCAGTAAATGCGCCAGCGTGATAGGCGCACCAAAGGCTTCCTCTACTTCCAAGGTGCGGAGGTAGGTGTTGATGTCTGCATCAAGTGTAACGCGGCCTTGCTCGACCAATTGCATGGCGGCGGTAGCGGTGAACAGCTTGGACACTGACGCAACCTGAAACAACGTCGTGCGTGGATCCACGGGTTGCCGGTCGGTTACGTGCGCATATCCATACCCTTTCGCGACCAAGATGGACGTATCGCTGACTACAACGACGGCAGCGCCAGGGACGTGGTAGGTTGTCAGGGCGTCGGCGAAGAAGCCATCAAGGAATTCAGTAAGCTCTGATGACGTGGGCAGTGCTTGCAAGGCCTGTGCTTGCGCTGTGCCGACAAACGTACTGCTACAGAAGAGTAGAAGGAAGAACAGTCGCACGGGAAACGGTGGGGTCGTGGGAAGGTCAATCCACGTCCTACGGTATTTGGCCGCACAAAGTGACACGTGCGACAACGCGCCGAGAAACGGCTCAGCAAGGTTGCAAGACGG
>CAYYHN010000266.1:0-6413 GCA_964471245.1 uncultured Rhodothermaceae bacterium
AGGACGGTTACCACCGTGACCGTGAGCAGCAGCAGGCTTGCACCTATGGACATCCACGGGGCGACGGGCGCACGGTAGGCGAAGTCCGCCAGCCACCATGTGTCGACGACGAGCCATGCGATGATGGAGGCGGGTACAGCCGCCACGATGACCAGCAGCGCCAGCGAGCGGCTGAGCAACATCGTCAGTTGCGTCGTCGTAGCACCCAGCACTTTGCGGACGCCGATTTCTTTGAGGCGGCGGCGCATGGCGAAGGCGGTGACCCCAAGCAAACCAAGGCATGCGATCAGAACGACAAGCAATGAGAAGGCCGTCAGGAGATCGCTGAGGCGGTCGTCGGTAGCGTAGCGGGCGGCCAGCGTTTCGTCGAGGAACGTGTACTGAAACGGTTCTTCAGGGACGAGACGATTCCATTCGGTTTCGAGGAAGGCTAGCGTGGCCGGGACGGCCTCGGCATGGAGGCGTAGGACGAGGTCGCCGGAGTGGGTGCGGTAGCGCATCAGCATGGGCGCAATGGGCTCGTGCAGCGACACCGCATGGAAATCGCGCACGACGCCAACGACCGTCTGATCGTTGTACACATGGCCGATGGGATCCTCGGGCATGCCTAGTTTTTGGCGCGCCGTCTCGTTGATGATCAGCGCATCCTCGGTATCGGTAACAAGGTCGTCGGAGAAGTTGCGCCCCGCGATGAGGTCCATCTGCAACGCTTCAAGGTAGTGGTCGTCGATCGTGAGGTAGTGGATCGGGTAGCGGTTCCCCTCCGCATCCTCAGCCATGGTCATCATGATCGCATTCGGCAATCCCGAGGCCACGGCAACACTCGCCACGCCCGGATGCTCGACAATCGCATCGCGGAACGCTGGCGCGCGCTCCTCGGCCGCATCGGGCAGGGGTAGCGACAGCACTTGATCGGCGGTGAAGCCGAGGTCTTTGTTCTGGATATACGACAACTGGTTGTACACCATAGCCGTGCTTGCCAGCAAGGTGCACGAGATGACGAGTTGCACGAAGACAAGCGCATGCCGGACTCGTACGCCACTTCGTCCGGTTGTCATCTGTGCTTTTAGCAAGCCGCTTGGCGCAAACCGTGAGAGGAACCACGCCGGATACAGACCGGAAATCAGCGCAACCAGCACGACAAGGCCAAAGAACAGCGCGTGCAAGCCAAGTAACTGCGGTGTGAACAAGGCGAGGCCCTCTAAGCCTGTCAGTGCCTCGAATGCAGGCCGAGCGGCTTGGGCGACCAGCAGTGCCGCTACCCACGCACCAAAACTCAGCAGCAGCGCCTCGCCGATAAACTGCGCGATCAGCTGGCTCCGGTGCGCGCCCATTACCTTGCGCAAGCCGACCTCGCGGGTCCGGTACAACGCACGGGCAGTGGCAAGGTTGGTGTAGTTCAGCGTGCCGATTAGCAAGAGCAGGAGCGCCACGGCACCAAAAATGTAGAGGTATCGTACATTACCGCCATCAGACATGCGAAATGTGACGGCCGAACTGAGGTGGATGCCCGTCAGCGGCTCCAGTCCAAAGCTCATGTCTTCAACCCACCAGCCGAGGTAGCCCTGGTCCATGGTCGCCAAGCGTTCGGCTAGTGGTTCGGCAGACGTACCCGGGTGCAAGCGTAAGTAGGTTGCGCCAAACACTTCCCATGCACTGAGTTCGCTCTTGGTCGCCAGCGACGCCACAATGCCAAGATCGAGGTGGGAGGGGCCGGGAATTGGAGCGAGAATGCCCGTTACGGTCAGCAGCGTGCCGTCGCCTAGCGTAAGCGTTTCGCCCAGCGGGTCTTCGCCGGGGGTGAAGTAGCGTGCTGCAGCCTCTGCACTCAAGACCACCGTTCCCGGTTCGGCTAATGCCGTTTCAGCATTGCCTGAGGTTAAGGGAAACGAGAACATGGTCAGCAGGGCTGGGTCCGCGTAGTAGAAGGCCTCCTCGCGGTGGCGTGTGGCCTCGCGCTGCATCATTGTGCCTTGCCGCTGCATAAGGCGTGCGGCCTCGGCAATCTCTGGATGATCAGCTTGCATCTGCTCCAGCGGTAGGCGCGGCGAGCGGGAGTTGACGCCGAACGATGAGGTCCACGTCACGCGGTAGATGTCGTCGGCGTGGGCGTGGAAGCGGTCGTAGCTGCGTTCGTGCTGAATAAACAGCAATACGAGAAAACACGCGGCCAATCCAACCGCCAAACCCAGCGTGTTGATCAGGGTGAACGCTTTGTGCTTGGCAAGTGTACGCAGAGCAATCGTAACGTAATTCCGTAGCATAATGTCGGTGGGTTGGGCGGGGGTAGTTTAGGGTAGGAACATGGACATAATACCTTGTAAACCCCAATGGAGTGCAGGCGCTTAACCGTTTTTAACAAGGTACGTGGACGCTCCCGAGCACACACGGCATTTCTCTTGTCCTTGCGGTGTGCAGTCGGTATTCTTGCAGCATCATCAAAGCACTTGACTCGACATCTGACCATGCGCATATCTGCCGCTGTTTTGCTGTTCTGTATCCTCAGCGTGGTAACGCCGACCGCTGAGGCCCAAGACAAGGTACCTGTTATCCTTTCGATGCGTGACCGAGCCGAGGTCATTGACCGCTGGTTAATGCAACGTTTCGAGACCGTCATCCCCGACCTGATGCGGCGCGAAGGCATCGACATGTGGGTGATCATTGCACGCGAATACAACGAGGACCCGATTATCAAGACGATGCTGCCTGCAACCTGGCAGTCGGCGCGGCGGCGGACCGTGCTCGTATTTTATGACAACGGATCAACGGTCGAACGTATTGCCGTTGGCCGCTACGATATCGGCGAATTCTTTAGCGCGGCGTGGAATCCTGAGGAGCAGCCTGACCAATGGCAACGCCTCGCCGATGTGATTGCCGAACGCGACCCCCAGCAGCTGGCGCTCAACCGAAGCGCCACGTTCGCCCTCGCCGACGGCCTCACCGACAGCGAATTCGATGGCCTGATGAGTCGCCTACCGAAGACCTACCAAGACCGGATCGTGAGTGGAGAGAACCTATCGATTGGCTGGCTGGAGACGCGCACAGAGGCTGAGATGCAGGTCTATCCAGCCATTGTCCGAATGGCGCACCAGATTATTGCCGAGGGGCTGTCCGAGCAAGTCATTCAACCCGGTATCACCACCACGGCAGATGTCCAATGGTGGTACCGCGAGCGCATCCGCGACCTGAATCTCGTCACGTGGTTTCACCCGAGCGTCAGCATCCAGCGTGCTGAGCAGGAGGGCCGTAGTAACGACTTCTCTGGCAAGCCGCCACCAGATGTTATCCTCCCCGGCGATCTCCTTCATATCGATTTTGGCATTACGTATCTGCGTCTTAACACCGACACGCAGCAACATGCCTACGTCCGTCGCCCTGGCGAAACCGAAGTGCCGCAAGGCCTCCATGACGCCTTCGCCACGGGTAATCGCTTGCAAGACATTCTGACAGATCAGTTCGTCGAAGGCCGCTCTGGAAACGACATCCTCAGTGCTGCGCTCGCCCAAGCTAAAGCCGAAGGCATTAACGCCACCATTTACACGCACCCCATCGGCTTCCACGGCCACGGGGCCGGGCCAACCATCGGCCTGTGGGATCAGCAAGGGGGCGTGCCCGGCCGCGGCGACTACCCGCTCTACGCCAACACTGCCCACTCCATCGAACTGAACGCTGCTGTGGAGATCCCCGAATGGGGCGGCCAGACCATCCGCATCATGCTCGAAGAAGACGCCATTTTCGATGGCGAAACCACGTGGTACATCGACGGCCGCCAGACGGAGATCCTGATGATTCCAAGGTTGGAAACGGACCAGTAGGGCTCGGCTTTGCCTCGCGTGTGGGGGGCTGGGTGAGTGGGAGAAAGGGGGAGAGGGTGTTTGAGAGAGTGGGTGAGTGGGAGAAAAGGGGAGAGGATGAGCGTTTGTCTAGAGCATGGCGATGGTGAGGATCTCCTTCTGCAAGCAGCCAAAGTCCCCCGCGCTCCTTGCCCTGCGCTCCACGCCAGTAACTACAAGTCCTAAAGCCGCGTAGCGGCGTACGAATCACAAAAGTGAGCGCAGCGAACGTACCAATCACGAAATGAACAAAAAGCAGGTTGAACAACTCCTGACGGATCTGGAGGCGTGGAATGCATGGCGAAAGGCAAACCGCGAGGCCAAGGTCGATTTGAATGGTGCAATGTTGCGGGAGTGCTCCTTGTTCGAGGCCGAGTTATTCGGAGCCGACCTTCGCGATGCCAACCTCATTAGTGCCGATCTCCGCGAGTCCAACTGCCAGCACGCTGATCTACGCAGCGCTGACTTGACCCGGGCCAACCTCACCAAAGCCCGTTTTACGCACGCAAATTTCGTTGGAGCTAACCTCACCGGCACCCGTGTCCGAGGCATCGCCGTCGATGGGGCTGATCTCAGCGGCGTCAATCTCGTCGAGGCCAATTTGACCGGTGCGAACATGGCAGGAACTCAACTCGTTGGTAGCAACCTTAGAGGGGCTGACCTCAGCGGTGTCAACCTCGGCCATGCTGATTTGACTGATGCCGACCTGACGGATACGACGTGGCATTTCTCTTTTCTCACGCCTGATAACCTTGCCGTTGCTCGTGCTGCTGGTGCGGTTTTTGATGTAGTCAATGAGGTTGCGTTCACGCCTGATGACGTACGGGTGTTGGTTACCTCAAAGTCCCCAGTAAAAATCTTAGCGAAGCAGAATGCTGCTCCACGTCCTGTGCCAATGACCTCGACGCAACGGACGATACCTGTCGTAGCGCCAAACGAACAACCAACATCAATATCATGGTTCCAACGTTTACTTGCTAAATTGAAGAGGGCATGACAGTAGCGTCTATACTCATGGGCGCGACGCAAACTGCTGTTTCATGCACACTGCAATACTGCATTCACTTTGTTTATGCTAGAACGACTATCTATAACCGATGAGATATGGAATAAGCCTGTATGGGTAGGTGTATTCTCTGTCGTTTTGTCGCTTGTGCTCTATGTGGTGTATGCAAAATTAGCAGGGTTGGAGCAATTTGAATCTGGGTTATTGCCTGCCATTCTCATCCCCGCCATTGTAGCTCCCACATGTTCGATTTTGATACGACGTTACGTAAATCGGATAAAACGGCAGAACCAGAAACTTGCTGAGCTTAACGCCACCAACAGGAAACTCCTTTCAATCATTACTCACGATGTTCGAGGGCCTATGGCCTCGATCAAGGGACTGATGGAGCTTTATTTTTCCGGTAACCTTAGCCGTACAGAGTTTGACCGATTTGGTGAAGATCTGCTACAGCAGGTAGAACATGTGCTTGATTTACAAGACGCAATCTTGACGTGGGCGAAGCGGCAAGAGGGTTTGAGTCAAGTCTCGTTGGTGCACTTTGATCTAGGAGAGGTAATAAAAACCACGGTTGACTTATATGATCAACAGCGCAAGGACAAAGGACTTGCCTTGGATATGGCGTCGCTGAATAACACGGTGTATTCAGATCGAGATGTGTTTTCGTTTGTCTTCCGAAATATCTACCAGAACGCCATAAAGTTTACACCTCAAGGTGGTGCCATATCTGTGCGCTCGAGCATTGTGGGAGATACGTGCGAGTTACGCGTAGAAGACACGGGTATTGGGATTGAGCAAGAAGAGATTGACATGATCATGAATCCCAACCAGTATTTTACGAAGAAAGGAACGAACAATGAAAAAGGGACAGGCTTTGGCTTGAATGCTTCTATTCATTACCTGAAGGAGTGTAATGGTAGTTTATCAGTCAAGAGTTTGGTTGGAGAAGGAAGTTGCTTTACAATAAGTCTGCCTGTAAAGCCCTTGAAGAAGTCTCGCGCTGCTTGAAAAGAGCGAGGGGAATACGCAGGAGTTACAGCGCAGTGCATTCGTTGGATACCATGCACAGATAGTAGGCGTCACTTCGCACCCGACCCGATTGCCTCACCATCACTAACCTCCCACGTACAGGACGCGACGACACGGACGAAGGGCATGGAAGGCGTACGTTTAGGGTACTTCTGCGTTCGTGTTGCAGTGCGTGGAACGCCAAGTGTGGCTTACTGGTACATGCGCCGATGTTTTATCAACGAGCTATCTGATTCCAATTATGCCGCGTTCGCTTTTTGCTACGATGCTGTGCGCCGTCATACTCCTTACTAGTGCATGCCAATCGCAGGCACAAGATGCATCCTCGTCGGTCGTTCCCGATTCGTTGCGCAATCGCTACGTTATTGGCACACCCCAAGGTGACATTGTCATCCGTCTCTACGATGAAACGCCTGGCCACCGCGATAACTTCGCGAAGTTGGTCGATGAGGAGTTCTTCGATGGTACCTTGTTTCATCGCGTCATCGCGCACTTCATGCTGCAAGGTGGCGATCCCAATTCCCTCGACGACAACCCATACGACG
>CAYYHN010000267.1:0-2966 GCA_964471245.1 uncultured Rhodothermaceae bacterium
CGTTCCAGTGTAGCAATTCGATGTTGTCGTCTGCCAACGTGGCAAACGTTCGATTGAATCGCCAAGATCCGGTGTTCACATACGTGCCTTCGGGCCAATCGCACCGTTCGGGTTGGTGGCTGTGGCCCATCAGGGCGAAGGCGGCGTCGGTTGTACGGAGGACGGTATGTGCATGTTGCCGCACCGAGGCAATCACGCTCGGCTCGGTGCCTTCGTCCGCACCAAACGTCTGCTTCACCCAACGCGCCAGCGCCATGCCTGCGTTGACGGGCAGCAGGTTGCGGTAGCACCACACCGGCAGTGGGTGGCGGAGCAACGGTTTGAGCATCGAATAGACCGAGCCCTTCGAAAGTCCGTCGCCATGCCCTAAGTAAACAGGAGTGGCATGCAGTTTCTCGATAGCCGATGCATGTACGACCCGGACCCCCAATTCCGTAGCAAAATAGTCGCGGTGCCACGGATCATGGTTGCCAATGTAATACGTCACCGGGATGCCTCGGTCGGTCCATGCTGCCAGCAACGCTTGCAGCCGCACCATGCCTTTGGGGATGGTATATGCGTACTCGATGTAGGCATCGTAGATGTCGCCGAGGAGGTAGAGGCCCGTTGCGCGATCCGCGTATGTGTTGAGGCAATCGATGAGCGCGCGCTCGTGGGCCTGCTCCGTGGCGAGGTCGCTACGTCCGTAGTGCAGGTCCGAGACGAATAGGATCACGTGCGAAAGAGCCAGCGTGGCAGGAGCGGTGTAGTACCCCCGAAATTACACCGCCGCAGGTCTTTTGCCCAGCTACGCTGCGCCAAAAGTGTAGGAAGATGTGATCAAAGAGCCCGGTCAAGGCTCTTTATTGCTGCGAACCGTCACGCGGCCGGACGATGAAAATGCCTGATTCGTCGTCGGGTGTCCTATACTGGTTGGTGGAAGGCGCGCCCCATGAGGAGGACGTACGGGTAGGCTGCGTATCGTAGGGGACGAACACGCCGTCGAGGATGTAGCCTGCCCGGCCGTCGTAGCTGCCGTTGTACGTATCGTTGGCATACCACGGCTGATCGGGCGGGGCCGAATGTAGCCGGGCGGTTCCTCAAACCTCGCGTTTGCCGATAAGGCAAGTTCGGGATGCGCACGGAGTCGCGTCATAAAGTCGCCCACCAGTGGAAGAGCCGTGCGTCCGCCTTGGCCCCAGTACGTCGTTCGGAAGGCGATGCGCTGGTCGTTAAATCCAACCCACGCGCCCATCACGAGGTCTGGATGCATCAGCATGAACCAGCCATCTGTGTTGTTCTGCGTGGTGCCTGTTTTGCCTGCGAGGTCGCCCCGGAGACCAAAGTTGGTGCGCAGGTGTGCGCCTGTTCCACCCGAGCGTACTACCCCACGCATCATGTCGACCACCGAATACGCCGTTTGCATCGAGATAGCGTCGCGCCGGTTTGGCTCGGAGCGGTACAACACTTCACCATTCGCATTTTCGATACGCGTCACCACAACAGGGGCGACGTAGGTTCCGTTATTGGCTAAGGTCCCGTAGGCGCTGGTGAGTTCGAGGAGGGTCACCTCACTGGTTCCAAGGGCAAGCGAGGGGACCGTGCGCATCGGGCTCTCGATGCCCATCCGTTCGGCGGTGCGTGCTAGCGAGCGCGGTCCCACGGCGCTGACCAACTGTGCTGCAACGGTGTTTTTCGAGCGCGAAAGTCCGTCGCGAAGGGTAATGAGCTGACCGCTGGCATAGCCGCTGGCGTTGCGTGGGCGCCAGTACCTGCCTGTTGTGCGGATGTAGTAACTCTTGATGGTGTCTTGGACAACCGAGTAGGGCGAATAGCCATGGTCGAGTGCCGTGGCGTACAGGAATGGTTTAAATGTAGAGCCCGGCTGACGTTGCGCCGTACCGACCTTGTCATACTGGTCCACTTCAAAGTTGCGTCCACCCAGCCACACCTTGACGTGCCCGGTCTGGGGCTCGATGGCAACCAAGCTACCTTGAAGGCGGGTATGCAGCGTTTTGAGGGAATCGACAAAGAGCGGGTCAGCGAGGAGAGCGAACAGCGTTTCCGTGGGGTCGCTTCCAGCGGTTACACGGGCTTGGAAAAGATCCGAACGACGCACGTATTCATCGAGCAACCCTTGGTTTTGCTGCCAGAAGTAGCGGAAGGGGGTAAATTGTCCGTTGTCTTGGCGGCGCTGATAAGGTGCCGTGCTACGCGACAAGCGTGAAGGGTTGCGGCGGCTCCATTCATAGCCTACCACCGCTTGGAGCCCCTCCATCTGCGTCAGTGCGGCATCCTCGGCCAAGTATTGAAGGCGGGTGTCGAGGGTGGTGTAGATGCGGAGGCCGTCTTGGTACAGGTCGAAGCCGTTGGCTGCTGCCCATGTCTCCGTCCACGTCCGGACGTATTCCGCAAAGTAGGGAGCTGGACTGGCCAGCCGGGTCGGGCGTTGGAAGCGGAGGTCCAAAGGCTGCTGGCGCATGGTCGCGTAGTCGCTTGCACCGATGTGGCCTTGGTCGTGCATTTGCGACAGCACAAGGTTGCGCCGGGCAAGCGTGCGTTCAGGGAAACGACGTGGGTTGTAGCGGGTCGTACCCTTCAGCATTGCTACGAGGGTTGCACTTTGGGTCGGCGTCAGGTCGCGGGCCGAGGTGCTGAAGAACGTCTGGGCCGCTGCTTCAATGCCGTACGCATTGTGACCAAATGGCACGGCATTGAGGTACCATTCAAGGATGGTCCGCTTGCTGAAGTGCCGCTCCAGTTTTTGCGACATCAGAATTTCCTTCACCTTACGCTCGACGAGTGGGGCCGAGCGGATGCTTGCGTACTGGTTGCGGACAAGCTGCATGGTAATCGTGGAACCACCTTGGCGATCGCCCAGCATGGTGTACCACATCGAGCCAAACAGGCGGGTAAAGTCTACACCGTCATGTTCGTAGAAGCGACGGTCTTCGGTTGCGAGAACCGCCTTGATGAGGTGGTTGGGG
>CAYYHN010000267.1:2976-6402 GCA_964471245.1 uncultured Rhodothermaceae bacterium
CTTCGGTGGCGAGCAGTGCTTGGAGTACCGACGGCGCTAAGTCGTCGAGGGTGATCCAGGTACGGTCCTCGCTGTAGTAGCGCGCCAGTTCGGCACCGTCGGCTGTGTAGGCGATCGAGGTTTGTTGCAACTGCGCGGGTGTGGCTTGGCGCACCGGCGGCAGTGTTTGGTCGAGCCGGAAAACGTATCCGACGATCACCAACAGGACAAGCAGTGCTAAGCAGGAGAGGGCGACCACGAAAGGTGCAATCCAGCCGAGGCGACTCCGACGGCGGTGTGGTTCCGCAGCGGGTGTTGGTTGCGGGAGTAGCACAGGTGCAGGATGTTGCAACCACGGCGGCATCCCTTCTGTGAAGGGTTGTTGCGTAAGAGAGGCTACAGGCGGGTGTGTCAGGAGCGGGCGGTTGGGCGGCGGTGGGGGGGCGTCGGGGTAGGCAGGGCCAAAAGGCCAAGGTGTCGCGACAGGCTGTGCTGGTGCTTCCGTTTCCTCTGTCCACGTAGGCCCGAATGGCCACGGCCTCGGCTCTGGTTGCGGCGTGCTCGGTGATTGTGTCGGGCCCATCGATGCCGCTTCATCTGAGTTCGCCATCTCGAACTGATCGAGCGGGCGCCACGCCGGGGCCTTTAGGGCCGAGCCGGGACGTTCGTTATCAATCAAGACGTTATGACGATAGGTGCGTGCCATCTAGGGCCATTTCGGGGAAGCTAGAGTCTGTAAGCATGCCGCTGCCTACAGTGTGGAACCCCAAGATACGCCGCACCATGTTGGTTATACTCGAAAACTGACAGGTGCAGGCAGGCAAAAAGACAGAACACCCGACGCTAAGTGTCGCCTATCGAGTGTTGCTTCTGTGCAACAAATTCGCGTCAAGAGCCGCTAGGTAAGTAACTTCAATGCAGGTGTCGCGTTGCAACCTTCCTCAGCATGCCGCGCTATACCTGCCTGCGCTTACTATAACGCGAAAAAACCCAAAGGTATGTATCAAGCCTACCAACCGCCGCGAAGTTTTTCGGTCTTTCCGCCTGTCATCAAGAACCTGTTGATCCTCAACGGGCTCTTTTTCATGGCGCAGTTTGCCGCCAGTGCTGACCCTGGTGGGATCCTTGGCCGTATCCTAACGGCGATGGCACTCTACGCCCCTGGTGCCCCCGATGTAGGTTTTACCATCTTTGGCACACGCGACATGATTCCCGGCTTCTGGCCGTGGCAGTTGATTTCGTACGGGTTTTTGCATGGTGGCTTCACCCACATTTTCTTCAATATGTTTGCCCTGTGGATGTTTGGGGCGCAGTTGGAGAACGCATGGGGGTCGCGCCGTTTTGCTATTTTCTATTTTAGCTGCGTTGCAGGAGCCGCCCTCATTCATTTAGCTTGGATCGGACTCACGGTCAATTTTCCCTATCCTGTGCCCACACTTGGGGCGTCTGGTGGTGTCTTTGGCGTGCTCATGGGTTTTGGTATGATGTTTCCCGAGCAGCGCATCATGCTGCTCTTCCCACCCATTCCACTTAAGGCTAAATGGTTCGTCATCGGCTACGGCGCACTGTCGTTGTTCTTTGGTGTGAGCGGCCTGCAAGGCGGTGTAGCACACTTTGCCCACCTTGGCGGGATGTTGTTCGGCTTCCTCCTAATTATGTACTGGCGCGGGAAGCTACCCGTCAAACCTGAGCAACGAATGTATTGGTAGCGTAGGCACAAATACCGTCTTTGCTGATTCTGCTAAGGTGGTGGCAACCTTCATCCAAAGTTCGGGTACTACCAAAGATGCAACCTCGCCGTGCTGACGGTGATCTTGCAGGCCGGGCTGGGCTCTGTCGTGTATGGGGTGCCAGTCTATCCGATTACCTTTTTGATGCCCGCGCACCTGGTTAGCCCCGTGTTGCCTAGCTGGATGCACGTTTTCCTGATCCATTGTGAACCGATTTCGAACATGGTATAGTGTGCAGCCAACCGCGCTTCGCGCACTGCTCACGATCAACGTCGTGCTCTATGTGCTATGGTTGTTGCTTTTCTCGCGCATTGAAGTGACGGCTGCCTTCTTTACCAATTGGCTGATGCTTAATGCCACCGTGCCGGATATCTTGTTTCGGCCGTGGCAACTAATTACGTACAACTTCCTGCACTTGGGCATGGATGTCGGTGGGTTGTTGCACATCGTGTTCAACATGCTCTGGCTCTTCTGGATCGGGAAAGAGTACGAAGAAATCCAAGGTTCACAGCGGCTACTCGCCGCGTACCTTTTCGCGGGTCTCGGCGGTGGCCTCCTGACGGTGTTGTTGCATGCCATGTTGCCCGGCGTTTCCATGTTCTCGCCATTGGTGTATGGGGCCTCGGCCTCGGTAGTCGGTGTGCTTACGGTTGTGGCGGTCACCTATCCGTATAAGTCGATTGCCTTGCTCTTTATTGGGCAAGTCCGGTTGATTCATCTTGTTGTGGGCTTTTTGATTCTGGACTTGGTTTTTGTGGTGCTGTTTGGTAGCTCAACCTCGGTTTCTGCTCACCTAGGTGGTGCAGCTTTTGGTTACCTCTTTGCTCGTGGTGAAGCTAAGGGCGTAGACCTCTCCAGCTGGGCAGGCTTTTTCTTCCCACAGCGTCGCAGCAGCCGAGGGCGCCGTGGTAGTCGCGGCGCGAGTCGTTCGGCCCCACCTTCCGATGCATCCTTCTTGCAGCGGTTAGAGTTCTGGCTTTCATCTCGCGAGGAAAAGAAAGACAAGCCTCGGCGTACCCAAGAGCCCAAGAGCCGTCCGGGACGTGTCTACACCATGCCTCGCCGTGATGAATCTGAAATCGCATCTCCTGCGGCACATGGTCATCAGAGTGAGGTAGACCGCATCCTCGATAAAATCAGCGCGCAAGGTATGGAGGCGCTGACGGAGGATGAACGCCGCATTTTGCAGGATGCCAGCCGCGATTAACCTGTTCTGCACCGCTAACGAATAGCCTGCTTCGCCATGCGTCGTTTCGTAGTTCGGGTGCTTACGCTGCTGAATATCCTGCTCCTCCTCCTTTTCGGAGCCGGTTACCTTGCCGCATATGTGCCGCCGCACACAGTTTGGTGGTTGCAACTCTTTGGTATCGTTCTGCCGTATTCAATGGCTGCCGTTTGTGTAGCGGGATGTTTTCATGCGCTCGCACGTAGGTGGAAGTGGATGACCGTACATGTCGTCTGCCTCATACTCATGGCTCCGCGTTTCAGTTTGCCAGCCGCATCTACGGTCCAGCCAAGCGATTTACAACTATTAGCAGGGAATACAGGCGGACTCGGAGGCCACCGCGCGACAACCTTTCTGGATCATGTTTCTGATGAAAATCCAGACCTGTTGGTGTTGCAGGATCTCTGGTGTCGCATCGATCGAAATGGTGCGCATGGTGGCTGCCAATTGGGGGCAACGGTTGGGGACCGGCTTGTTGAAGAGGCTTATGCT
>CAYYHN010000268.1:0-6400 GCA_964471245.1 uncultured Rhodothermaceae bacterium
AGGGAGAGGAGAGCTTGTACCCTTGCCGGTGGTGACGCATTGGGTGGGCATGCATCGAGGACAACTCGGGCGTGGAGTAGGGGATTGTTTGCCAGTTTATCGGGTTGCGTCATCTGGCGGAGGGCTTGGATAACCGCCTGCGCAAAATCCGACTCGCTGAGGACGACCAGCGGCGTTTGCAAAGGGGGCGGGGCTGCTTTTTGCGCCTTCGTTGGGGTACGTTGCGCCATTTGGTCGAGCCAGAGATGCGGAGGCTCCGCACGCCAATCGTGCCCAAACATCCCAAAGGTTTGTCCGTCAATAGAAAAGTCTGCCTTTGGCAACCGGGCCAAGTTGACATACGCGAAAATGAGGGCCCAGAGGTCTGGCTGGGCGCATGGTAGCAAGGTGTACGCCAGATTGGGCGTCATCAGATAGTGGCGCACGGTTTGTACAAAGACTAGACCTTGTACCGCTGAGACATCTTGGTACGTGTCACCGGCCATCCAAAAGCGAAAAAGCAAGGCTTGTTGCCCCGGGCGCAATGGTGCATGGGCGGCTAGCCATGCCATTGCACCCTCGACCGCGGGGTCTACAGCGTAGTCGCTCGCATCTATATTGTGCAGCGGCAAAGTCATCATGAAGCCATCTGCCGTGCCATCGCTGCTGCGAAAGACCTCGACGGCTTCGGGGAAGCGGGCAAACCAATATGCTGCAATCTCGGCAGCCTGTGTGCCTTCGTGGCGTGCAACCATGGTACGCAGCGCCGGCCAGTCGTCTCGTGTGGCTGCATCTGTTCGCAAACCATTGCGCGTCTTCCAGTCGGACTGCATTCGTTGGAAGAACGGACGCACAAGCGGGTTGGCGCGGTGGAGGTAGACATAGTCGACTAAGGCATCACGTTCGCCGACTTCCATACGTTGCCCGATGCGCGGCGCATAGAAGCTACGCGCACGTCGGTGGAGTTCGCGGTTCCATTCTGGGTTGCGCCAACGGAGATCTGCCGTCAATACCTCGCGTGCAAGGTCGTGTGGATACAGTCCATGCGGACCGGCCGCTACAAACGACAACTCTTGAAGCCAGAGAAACAGTTCGTGTGCGTCATCTACCTGAAGCATCGCCGCCAGTAAGGGCTCTGTGGTGAATCGGACACATGCAGCTGCTTCAAGCGCCGTGCGGTGTGCAGGACTCGGTACTTTTTGGACGAAGCGCGTCAACAAGGCATGGATGACATCCGGCGCATGAGGGGCATCGATCGGGGCGCCGGGTCGTTGAGCAATCTCATCAGCTACCAGCGAAAGCGCCAGCGGGTGACCGTGCGTAAATGCCAGTACGGCATCATGGTGTTGCACAGGGATGTCGCGGCGCGAAAGAAACGTGCGACTGGCTTCATCTGAAAGGTTACGCAGCGGAAGCACCCGGACCAGAGTTTGCCATGGTTCTGTTCGCCACACCGTGGCAGGTGCAAGTCGTCCCGCGAATACGACAAGGGTTGAACTGGGCAACATGGGCAACCACGTGTCGCGAATCCAGCCATCGAGGCTTTGGAGTGCTTCGTAGGTGTCGATGAGCAGCACATGTGGCGCGCTCCCTGCTGGTAGTGACGGCCATTGTGCACCACTTTGGGAGGGGAATGCTGCCTCCACCGCCGAAACAAACGCTGTAGGTGTCGCATGGATTGTACGTGTATCGAGGTAGCATGGAACCGCGCCGTGCTCGTGTGCTATATCGGAGAAACGCTTAAGCAGTGTCGTTTTTCCTACGCCGCCGGGGCCGAAGATGTGCAGCACCGCAAACGGACGTGGCATGGCCGACAGTGCATCCGAGAATATCTTGCACTCGGCAGTTCGCCCAGCAAAGGTGCGTCGTTGGGCAGCCTGAAGTAGGTCGGCAAGACGAGAGGCCATAGAGAAGGAAAAGTAAACGCAGATACCAAGCCATCTCCTCAATATAGGGACAGCCAAGCCTCGACCAAGCCATCCGCTCGAGCCTTCCCAATCCCGCTGATGCGTTGCGGTACGAGTAGAGATAGTGTGATGAGCATTGAATCGTTTGTATAGCAAGAATCGCAATGGTTGATGGTATTGATCGGATTGGGTACCATGTGGGAATTGAGACCAAATGGCCAATAGCCAACGGCCGCGGCACTCAGCAACGAGGTGTTCGAATACCGTCAACCATTGCGAGCGCCGCTATATGCACGGTTTCTCTAGCACATAAGACAAGCAAAGGTGTACATTGCCCCAAATGGGTATCAAGTTAAGAGCGCTATTAACCTCGTGAGCCATAAGGAACTGCCGACCGATGGATTACTAAGACGCCCCCCTTCTCATCAGCCCGTGGGATGGATCTCGGTTGTCTTCGTTCACAAGATCGTTAGCGTTGCCACTGCTGGTGAGGCTGATGGTTCTGCTCAGCGCTTGCGGTGGCTCCAATCCGTGAATCTCGATCCGGTAGCTCATGTAGAGCCTGAACAAATGATCAGTGACGCCGAATTTTTCGGCCTGCTGGAACGCATCGCAAAGGAGAGCTCACAGGGCCGCGACGTTGCGCTGCGTGTAGGGGCTTCGATGCGTTGTGACGACTACGGTGCCTTCGGATTTGCCTTCAAATCAGCCGTTGACCTTGCAAGCTCCTACGTGCGGGTTGAGCGGTATGGACGCGTCGTGACGAGCATCGCAAACTTTCGATTGGTACAAGGTACACGCTCAGCCTTCTTTGAAGTTATACCAGGAGATTATCCACGGTTTGGGTTGAGCATGACGAATGAACTCGCACTCGCAGCAGCGGTCGCTCTCAGTCGTGAAGTGGGGATGCAAGACTTTGTGCCCGTAGCTGTTCATCTTGCACATGCGCCCCCTGAAGACGTGTCCGCATTCGAGGAGCATTTCCGTTGCCCACTGTACTTCAGGGCAGAACGGGACGCGCTCGAGGTATCGCCTGACCAACTTCGTAGTCCCAACCGCTTGGGCGATGCCCCAATATCTCAGTTTTTTGATGCACATCTCGATGGCGCGCTTGCCAAACTTCCTAAACATGGCGGACTTGGACGCCGTGTACGCACAGAGGTCGCCCAAGCACTGAGTGAGGGGGTGCCTTCCTTGAAAAGGATGGCGGGACAACTCGGTATGAGCGGTCGAACGCTACAGCGGCGCTTGGGTAAGGCTGGCCTCAGCTACAAGGGTTTAGTAGAGGAAGCCCGTAGGGATCTTGCCTCACAACTTCTTGTCAAGACGGACTACGGCCTCGTAGAGATTGCCTTTCTCACAGGGTTCTCCGAACAGAGTGCGTTCACGCGCGCCTTTAAGCGGTGGCAGGGCGTAACACCACGTGCTTTCCGCTTAGCGAACAGCCGATAAGCCATCGGTGTGCCGGCTCCTATCTTCTCAGTGCTAGCCATATCGCTAAGCTTATTGCATTTGCCAGCTCACCAAGGTTACGATCGCCAATGATCGGCACAGAGCCCGTAGTTCATCGGTCCCTGTATGCGTAAGGGTGACGATTGGCGTTCCGGATCAACGTTATGGCATCGGCAGTCAAGAAGTGAGCCGCTGCTTTGGGGATACTTAGCGTGTTACCTTTCACGAACTAACGTAGCACGTTATGAACCAACATCATTTTCCATCACATCCTCAAGGCGAGCTGATACTTGTCCTCGGCGCTACAGATAAAACAGGCCGCCGAATTGTAACACGCCTCAAAGCGCTTGATCAACCAATTCGTATCGGCTCGCGCAGTGCTTCGCCTGCCTTCGACTGGACCCAGCCCACAACTTGGGATTCATGCCTCGAAGGTGTCGCAGCGGTGTACATCAACTATCCGTCGGACCTTCCTATTCCCGGTTCAGCCGAGATCATAGCAGCCTTGGTGGACCGTGCCAAGCAGCATGGCGTCCGGCGGCTGGTGCTGCTTACCGGTCGTGGCGAACCTGAGCCTCAAGTATGGGAGCAACATGTCAAGGACAGCGGCCTCGAATGGACAATCGTGCGCGCAAGCTGGTTTCAACAGAATTTTTCTGAGGGCGCATTCGCTGAGATGGTTCAAGAAGGGCAGATCGTGCTTTCTGCAGGCGAGATTCCTGAGCCTTTTGTACACGTCGATGACATCGCCGATGTAGCCGTAGCCGCCCTGACCCAGCCCGGGCATGTAGGCGAAGTCTACGAAGTGACAGGCCCGCGCTTACTGACGTTTGCCGAGGTGGCAGCAGAGCTCTCTGTAGCCACCGGCCGTATCATCCAATACCAGCAGATTCCACACCAAGCCCTCTTGACTGGCCTAGCGGAATCCGGCGCACCACAAGGGGTCGTCTGGCTGCTAGACTATTTGTTTGCCACCGTATTAGACGGTCGCAATGCCTATCTGGCCGATGGCGTTCAGCGGGCGCTGGGCCGACCACCGAAGGATTTTGCTGTGCATGCCCGCGAAGTAGCAAGCACGAAAACATGGAGGAATGTCGCATGAAACGTCGCCTAATATTCGTCTTCCTGTTTATTGCTGGGCTCGTGCTTCTAGCTATTGGTGGCGGTATTCTCCTGACCCCGCATGCATTTCACGCAAGCAACGGCATTGTGCTCGGGAACGACCCCAACCTGCTTTCAGAAATTCGCGCTCCGGGCGGCCTGCTCGTTGGCGGTGCCATCTTCATCCTCATCGGAGCCTTGCGCCCTAATTGGCGACAATTTTCCGTAGTCCTTACGGTTCTGATTTTCGGATCCTTTGGGCTGGCACGCCTTGTTGGCTTGGCGCTGGATGGCATGCCTTCTATAGGGATCATCGCGGCGACAGTCATCGAACTCGTTGTAGCCGCAATTGGGCTCCTGATACTTAGGCATTGGTTCAGTGCTGCTTCTAAAGAATCCGCAAATCCTCTTGCGATGCCAACAGGTATGCGCTGAACTAGCGGGAAGCGAGACCGCCAACAAGTAGATCCTTAGTCCGATTGGCGGTCTCGCTTCCCCTTCTAATGGATTCTATGATGAGGTATCGTGATCCCTCATGAAATAGGTTGAACGCCGTATCTTATGCGTCATGCGACGGGCACACGACATACCAGCGGCCATGATCAACCTACGCATTGGCGTGGCTGAGCAGTTTGGTGGAATACGAGCCGCTATCCTAAAGGAGGCCGGTTTGACAGAAGAGGCGGTCGCCAATCCAACTAACCGGGTCTCAGTGACTGCGACCATGAGCGTCTGGGAGGCCATCGTCAATCAGACAGGCTCGCATGATATCGGCTTGCTTTCGGGATCTCGCCTACGGCTGTCCTCGTTGGGCATGCTTGGTTATCTAGCCATGAACTCCGAAACCATTGAAAAGGCGCTGCAGAAGCTGTGTACGTACCAGCGCCTTGTCGCCTCGATCGCCTTCTTCAGCGTTCAGCAAAGCGTCGCGACCACACGGTATGTACTGGAACTCCAAGAGGCTTGGCAGCCATTCTTCAGGTACACCATCGATTTCATGCTGGCCTCAATGGCCGCGATCATCAAGGGGAATACATACCATCCAACACAACCGACAGACGTTGGATTTTCCATACCTCTGCCGGAGAATGCGGCGACGTATTACGACCTTTTCGCTCCTGCTAAGGTCCATTTTGACTGTGGCCAGAACTTCCTCACCTATGCCAAAAGTGACCTTGCCCGTCGTGTAATCGGTGCCAACTCAGATCTCTTCACCTATTTCCAACGGGAGTTGGATGCCGCCCTCATCCATCATGATCGTCACCTCAAATACACCCGCTTGGTTCGTGACCAGATCCAACAAAAACTCAAGGCGGAGCTACCTCGCCTTGATGAAGTGGCACGTGACCTTGGTGTGAGTACTCGGTCCTTGCAGGGGTTACTCAAGAAAGAAGCGACGTCGTTTCAAGGGCTTTTAAATGAGGTGCGTAAGGAAGTAGCGATGACGCAACTCAAGAACAAGACATTCAACATCACCGAAGTCGCCTTTCTTATCGGCTTTTCCGATCTCGCCGTGTTTTCTAGGAGCTTCAAGAAATGGACAGGCCTTACGCCTTCGCAATATCAACTCCAAGCCTGAGCGGCTACTGGGGATCATTTCTGCGCGTTTGATCAAACCATTTGCGCGTATCGTCAAGCACGAAAGGCCGTGTTTCGGGATTTTGAATCACACGTATTCATAACCCGAGAGGCCGCGCATGAAATCGATACTCCTCTTTATCGCCCCCAACCTCGCCCGACCTTGTGTGCGTACATCTGGCCGAGTTCGACCATGCGGGTATCTCATCACTGGCAATTCTCTGAACGTCTAGCGCACCGACAGTTGGCCTGATGCCTATCAAACTCTGCCAAGACAACTCCCCGTTCCCACTAGTTTCTTTCGGTTTGTACACGTGTTTACGTTAGAGGTACTCCGAAAGCACGACCTCATTTGCTTTATGCTAGCCATCAATGTCATCGGT
>CAYYHN010000269.1:0-6393 GCA_964471245.1 uncultured Rhodothermaceae bacterium
TATCGCGCCCTTCTGCTGTATCAAAATCCACCGTCGACAACGGAGCAGACACGTAGAATGGGATCTGGTGCGCTTGCGCCAAAATCGCCAAGGTGTAGGTCCCAATTTTGTTGGCGACATCCCCATTCGCGGCAATGCGGTCGGCCCCAACGATAATGGCGTCGATGCGTCCTTGCTGCATCACATGGCCGGCCATTGAGTCCGTAATCAGAGTAGCCGGAATGCCTGCTTGCTGCAATTCCCACGCGGTAATGCGTGCCCCTTGCAACAACGGTCGCGTTTCATCGACATAGGCTTGCAGGGTGCGGCCCTGTTCTTTGGCGAGCAGGAATGGAGCAAGCGCAGTTCCGTAGCCCGAAGTTGCGACGCCGCCTGCGTGGCAATGCGTTAAAACGGTCATGCCTTCTTCGAGCACAGAAAGGCCATGCTCCCCTAAAAGACGCCCAGCCGCTTCATCTTCCTTGCGGATTGCATGAGCCTCTTCGAGCAGCGTTTCGTAAATCGTTGCTCCATCGTCTGGTAGATCATCCAGCTTCTTTGCCATGCGGTCCAATGCCCAAAACAGATTCACAGCGGTTGGGCGTGAGGTAGCCAGCAGAGCGATTGCTTCCTTCGCGGAGGCTATATGATGGGCTTGTGGCTCCCGAACGGCCAAAACCACACCATACGCCGCAGCAATGCCGATGGCGGGTGCACCGCGCACGCTGAGCCGCTTGATGGCCGCATGCATGCTTTTCGGCGTAGTGATGGGCATCCAAACTTCTTCAAGTGGAAGTCGGGTCTGATCCAAGAGGTCAACATGTCGCTCCGCATCGTTCCATCGGAGCGGAGGAATAAAACTAGCCATCAGAAGCAGGAGTGAGGACGTTGCTAATTTGAAGCGCGCTGCAAGCCGGGCTGCTCCAGCGTTAACTGAAGTGAGATGCGGTGTGAGTAGCCCAATTCGGAGGCCAATCCAGCAAAATCGCCGAACCCGTAGTCGAGGTTGAGTTGCTTGAGTTGCAAGCCCGTACCAATCGACGGCGTTACTTCGACGCCATCGTAGAAACTCACCCGATTAATGCCAGCGCGGAACGCTAAAATGTTTTTGTAGATGAATTCCGACCCAACACGTGGATGAAACGAAGCATCCCCAATGTTGGCAGCCGTTGCTTGTTGGCCGTCGAAGGCGACATCAACATCAAGCCCCAAAATCAACTGATTGTCGCCAACAGGGACGATGAATCCAGAACCCAAGCGGGCTACGGGCAAGACCAACTCGGTGCCACCTTCAGGGACTTGCTGGCCAAAATCCTCTAAACGAGCCAGTTCGCCTTGGTTGACGCTCCAACTTTGGAGCATCGTTGAGACATCTTGCACGTTCGCCCCAAGGATTACCCGCCCCGTCCGATACTGCACGCCGACATCGAAGCTGTAGCCCCACGCATCTGCAAAGTCCCCAATCGTCCGCCGAATAATCTTGGCCGAGATGCCGAAGGATAGGTTGTCGTTGAGGCTTCTTGCGTAGCTGGTGTAAAACGCAAGGTCGGCGGCCGAGAAGGTGCGGATCTGGCTGTCGGGATTGGGAATCGGCTGGTTACGTTCGGGGTCCCAAGCGTCTAAGGTGTTTTTAATATCATTGACCCCCGAACGGATGAACGCCAGCCCAAACGTCGAGCGGCTGTTGATTGGGAAGGCGATGCTTCCATAATCAAACGACACTTCACCTGCGAAGCGCTCGGCGTGCATGTAGGCCAGCTCCGGATACACCATCTGACTGAGCCCCGCAGGGTTCCAATAGCCAGCGGTTACGTCCTGCGAAAGTGCGACAGCGGCTCCACCCATACCGAGCGCACGGGCACCCACTCCGCCGGCAAGAAAATCAGCACCGTATTTGGCTACGGTCTGCGCTTGGCTAAGCGCGGGTAGTGAAAACGCGAGTACGACGAGAAATGCAACGCGGCTAGAGATGCTGCGCATAGCGGCAAGAGTGGACATTATCGGAGCTACCTGTGTTGAGCGTGCTTGTACAAGGCAAAATGGTCGGATTGGTAGCTTCAGGCGCAAAGGCAATGAATCGTATGAACTGAACGCGTGACGCGGCATTGGTGTAGCAATGAACGCGCTACAAGATGCAGATGTTTGACGTTTCGTGCAAGTCCATTCGACCGTCCCTGCAAGAGCTTCAAGGTGCAAAGCCAACATCCTAGAATACCGGGCGTCAAACAACCAAAGGGCATGGCACAGATCTACAATCTGCTCGATTAGCGTCAACGTTTTTTTACGGATCAGCTTAGGTTTAAGGTATCGGCTCGTTCCATGTTGTTTTCAACCCTTACGCCTCTCGACTCAATACACCCTATCTTAGCGCGTCCTCTCTTTCTATCGGTGATTGTTTATGGTTCCCCAACGTTCGACTGAATTCATTTGGATCACTGACGGTTTTTTCGGGTGTGACGCGTGCACTGGAGATCAGAGTATCGCTGAGACGCAAATCGTACTGAACGGCCCGGATACCGTTGCAGTGCGAATGGAAGCAGAAGTGTGCCATACGTGTCAGCGAAGGTGTGGGCTTTTGGATGATCTCAACCACTTGCTCGACATTATCGATTGGCCCAGCGAGGTTGTCGATAGCTTTTCAGACAAAGGCAGTGGGCTTGATGTCTATGTAGTGGATGACCCGCACGAAGGCCTTATGCCGTGGTCTACCTATCGGTTGCTCGAAAGAAAACGGTCTACCACGTCCCCAGAAGATGTGCGCGAGATTCCCGAAGCAGCAGTGCTCGCGTTGCCACAGTCGCATGAAATGTGGCAAGTTGCTGAACGCCCGCTGGATTGGATCCGCACGCAAAACGGGCAACTTGTGCTCAGCTACCTTACCGTCATTACCGATGAGGACGGACTCGTCGTGCACTCCATACTCAACCCCGTGCGCCGCCTATCTGGACCCAAGCTCCTCTCCGGTCTCCACGAGGCCATGATGCATGCAGAGGTACTCACACACCCCCAACGTCCCCGTACGATAGCGAACGCCGATGCAAACGTGTTACAGTCGATTTTGCCAGCCCTGAACAGGGTGGGTATCGGTGGCGTGGTTCGCTCAACGCCTTTAGCTGACGAGGCACTTTCGGCTGCAATTTCGGCTATACGGCTGGATGAACACCCCCCACTGCTCGAAGATGTGTCCTCACGCGCCCTGAGCCAGTTCACGGAAGCTGCGCGTGCGTACTTTGCCCTCGTACCTTGGGAACGGCTCGTTGGCAACAACTATATCGCCGTGCAACTCGATGGCGGGCCGTGGCGCTACCTCAACATTATTGGTCACTTACACGAAGAATTCGGCCTGAACGTTTTCGATAGCTGGCTCCAGCTCTGCCGCTTCCTACACAACCAGCCGGATGAGCACGAATTTGATCAGCCCGATGCCATCTTCCGTCCAATTGCTGCGGCAGGCCACTTGGAAGCGTTGTCCTTAGATCCGCTTGAGGAATTCAATCCAGATGATGCAGATCGCCTGATCCAAGAAGGCTTGCGTCCAATCTCGATTCCGCATGAACATTGGCACGGATTCCCGAGCATCAAACGAATCGATGCCAACGGATACCAACAACCGGAGCGCTCGCTTGCCTTTTTCCAAACATTATTGCAAGGACTTACTAACGCGATTAAAAACCGGAAGCAAGCTTCCATTCGCTCGATCCAGAAAACCCTCAAGATTTCTGACCGAAAAGTCCGATTTATTTACCCCGCCACGGGTATCGAGCATTTCGGTCAAGATAGGCGCACGTTCCGTGTTACCTTGATTAACCGGACACCTGATGCGATTGATGAGGACGAGATCACCCCGCTTCCAGAAGAAATAGAACTGAGCCACATACCAAGCTACGTCAACGTCTCCTACATTGCTTGGATACTGGCTGACGCAACAGATGACCTGTTCGCCATCACCGGGCTTCGGCAAGGAGCATACTATGTTTGGCGTGACGGACCGGACGTGCTGCCTTCACCACCACTCGCCTTGCTCATGCAGCGTAGTGCCTTGTTCGCCGAATTTTACTTTGCAACGTACGAGATGCGAATTGATCGGCTTCCCCGAAACCAAACGACCCAAACACCAACGATTCGCTTTATCGCAGCATTGCCAGATGAAACGGATTAGCGTTTTCGCAACCGCGCTCCGAATGCCCCATCGATCCCATGCCGATGCGGCCACGAAGCATAGCAATCGTCGTGGATGAACTCCGCAGGCAACGTGCCCGCAGCAGGAGCTTCTAAGACAAAGTCGCCATTTCGTTTGAGAAAGGCATCTATTCGCTCTTTATTTTCAAGCGGTTCGATGGTGCATGTGCTGTACACGAGCAATCCGCCTGAGCACACACGCGAGGCCGCTTGATCGAGGAGTTGGTCTTGCAAATGCGCTAATTCAGTCAGATACGCTTCGTTTCGCTGCCAACGTAGATCGGCGCGCTTCGCCAGCACGCCGAGGCCAGAGCACGGGGCATCCAATAAAACGCGGTCGGCTAATGGCAAGGACGCTACCTCTGTGAGCAGGTCGGCGGTCTGCGTTGCAACGTTGGCGAGCGCCTGCTGTGCGGCAGCCTCTTGCACCAACCCGATGCGCGAGGCGTGCACATCCGACGCAACAACGCGCCCGGAGCCGCGCATGCGGTGGGCGGCGTAGAGCGCTTTCCCTCCGGGTGCGGCGCATACATCAAGAATGGTTTCGCCGGGTTGTGGATCGAGCAAGCGAACTACCATACCCGCGCCTTCATCCTGCACAGCACACCAGCCCTTTTCGAATAGCCTTGCCGCTCGAATGGGCTGGATATGATCCACCCGCACAAAGTCATCCAACCAAGGCGAAGGTTCCCAAGAAATCCCAAGCTTATGGAGTTTTTTGTGGAATTGCTCTACAGAGATCTTGTTAAGGTGAATTCGCAAACTATAGCGTGGCCGCTCATTATTGACTTTTAAGAGAGCAACTGTTTCCTGCTCACCAAACCGAGCTAACCATCGACGAACCATCCATGTTGGGTGTGAATAGCGTACAGCTAGATCTCGCGCTTTCCTGCGAGTTTTAGGGCCTTCTAGGGGCTTCGTGGAACGCACTAAGTTTCGTAGCATTGCGTTCACAAGCTTCCCAGCTTTCGGACGAACCAGATCCTTTGCTAGCTCGACAGCTTCGTGCACGGTGGCGTGCTCTGGGGTTTGCATATACAGCAATTCGTACGCCCCCACCCTCAGCAATTGCTTTAATCTTAGCTCCATGGCTCCATAATCCCCTTGGTAGCGCTGAGCTAATAAGTAATCAAGCCACCGACGGCGCCGAGTTACACCAGCAACGTATTCTGTACTTTGGCGTCTGACTTGATCTGCTTCGGTTGGTAACGCATTTAAGACTCGACTGATATGCGCACCATCCCGCTCTATTCGTTCTAATGCATGAATTGCCACCGCACGTGCAGAAACATTTTTAGCACTGGATTTCTGCATATCTTTGCCTCTCCAAATAACTATATCAGCCAAGGGATGAAACGATGTGTACGATGCATATAGATGGAATAGCCGGTAAACGCTTCGCGTAACAGGTGCTCTTCATACCAAGCCTTCGCACAAAGATTTACCACTAGGATAAAGTAAACCACACCACGAAGTAGACTTGGCTGAGCCCAAAGCCAACTACCTGCAACGAGAAAAACAGCCGTATACATTGGATGCCGTATCAGCGCGTACGGGCCTGATTCCACAAGTTTTGAGCCCGCTTTAGGTATTGGGTAAATTGAGAATAAACTCGTTCGCATTGTATAGAGCGCCCAAACTCCTAATGCTACTCCAATAACACCTAAGAATAAGGAAATTGGTGACTGTACGGGTACGAGTGGGCCTGTACTAGCTAGTAGAAGGAGACAGGCAAATTGGATACCAACGAATAAATGAGGCATGATGAGCAGCATGGTACATGTACCACTATACACGCGCCATGGCCAGTCCGGTTGCCTCAAGTTTAGTGACGAATTGGATGACGGCTTCTTGCAGCCACTTCGGCTGGCTCGTGGGTTCTCTTAGAAAGGCTTGCTCGTCATCCCATGAGAGGCTATGCCGAGAGGCACGCCAATGCGCATAAGCAGCTAAGTCCGACTGCATACTCCACCAAGCATCAGCCCAAGCAACATCAAACTCAACAACAGATGGATGAAGTTGCTTTTCTTTACGCTGTACAACACAGGCATGAGCAGCATGTATCGCAGCTAAGTCCTGCACATCGAGATGCTGGAGAATCTGCCCATCTAGAATAATGCGGACAGAAAGAGGAGTTGGAATAGATGTTTGAGGGTTCTTCCCCATGTAGAAGTTCCTATGCATCCAATGATGGCACGTTGCCTGGCGAAAAGGCAAACCATAGCTAACTAGATG
>CAYYHN010000270.1:0-6359 GCA_964471245.1 uncultured Rhodothermaceae bacterium
GTTCTACCGCTACCAACTCACGTATCGCGGCGATGCGCCATTGGACTCGGCCTACATTGCTTTATGGACCGATGTTGGTTTGGGCAACTTCGACGATGATTTTATCGGCTCGGATACAACACTATGGATGGGTTACCATTACAACGCTGATGCTGATGATGAGGGGGGAGACGGCTATGGCACCATGCCACCTGCTATCGGGTTCAGTTTCTTGCAAGGCCCAGTAGCAGAAAACAACGGCAACGACGATGACCGTGATGGTATCATCGATCAATCAGGTGAGCGTATGCCGATGACCGTGTTTTCATACTATGTCAACAACGGCACTGTGCAAGGGGCACCTCAAAAAGGCAAGGAGTACTACAACTACATGCGGGCACGTTGGCGTGATGGACAACCTTTTACGCACGGCGGTGATGGTCGGAATTTCTCCAACATACCAGCCACGATTGTTTTCCCCGGTGATCCGACAACAGCCGCTTTTTGGAGTCAATTCAATTCAGACTCGTGTCAAATTTGTTTCCCCGCCGACAAGCATACAGTCATGGCCGTAGGTCCCGTTCGTATGGACCCCGGTGCCACTGAAGATCTGCTTATCGCTATCGTCTGGGCACGCGGAAGCAATAACCTCGATTCGGTTTCTAAACTGCGTCCCGCCATGCAACTCATACAGTCGCTTACGGACTATGTGCTGACGCCAACTCTCGTACCCATCCAGGCCAAACCAAGCCAGCTCGCCTACGCCGAGAATGCGCCGAATCCATTTGACGACCGCACGGTCATTCGCTACAGCGTACCCGAACCACAGCCAGTACGTCTGATGGTCTACGACATGCTTGGACGTGAAGTCGCCACGCTGGTCGATGGCATCCAGCCGAAGGGCGAACACGAGGCGGTGTTCGAAGCTAGGGACGTGCCGCCGGGCGTGTATATCTACCGCATCAGCATCGGGCGGGCCACGGCGACAGGGCGCATGGTGCGGCGGTAAGCGCGTGCCAATAAATGACCGTTCGGAAGCGGACACAATTCGTTCATTTATGTACAAAAGTCGACTTGGGTGGATGTGGCTATATGGTTAATTTTTATAGGTTTGTGTGGTTAGGTATAAGATTTGTCTTTTGGGATCGCGATGGCCTCCACAAACTCGGTCTGCTATGCTGTTCAGCTACCTCAAGATTGCGCTCCGGTCGTTCTATCGGCACAAAGGGTACACGTTTATCAACATTGTTGGGTTGGCCGTTGGTATGGCGGCATTTCTGTTGATCCTGTTTTTTGTACAGGACGAGCGGAGCTACGATCGTTTCCATCGCGACGCCGACCGCGTGTTTCGGATCACGCAGGAGCATTTCAATGAGCAGGGCGAGCCTACGGTCCACTCCGTGATGCTTGATCCGCCTGTAGCACCCTTGCTGAAAGCCGACTTCCCCGAAGTGACACACGCGGCGCGGATGACACCGGTAGGGCCGTTGCTGAGTTACGGTGATCAGCACATCAGCGCAGGTGCATGCTATTGGACCGATCCTGATGTGTTCGAGGTGTTCACCTTTGCGGTCCGCTCGGGCAATCCAGCCGCCGCCTTCGACGAGCCGTTTACCCTCGCGCTCAGTGCGACGAAAGCTGAGGCCCTTTTTGGCGAAGCCGAGGCCGTCGGGCAGACGGTGTTGGTGAACAGCGAGACGCCGTTTACGGTCGTTGGTGTGTTCGAAGACCTGCCAGCCAACACCCATCTCAGCATCGATGTCCTCGGGTCGATCACAACGCTGGAGCGTTGGTTCGGCGCACCGCTCGCATGGGACAGCCCCAACTACCTGACCTACGTGCGCTTGGCCGAAGAGGCGGATGCGGCGGCCTTTGCTGCGAAGCTGCCGGGCTTCTGGGAAAAGCACCGTGGTGCCGAAGCCGCCGCACAAACGCAGTTGCATGCCCAGCCGCTGCTCGACATTCACTTGCATTCGCATCTCGTCGGCGAAATCAAGCCCAACGGCGATATCCGAAACGTCTACCTCTTTAGCGCCGTGGCGGTGCTCATCTTATTGATGGCGTGCATCAACTTCATGAACCTCGCGACGGCGCATGCCACACGCCGTGCCAAAGAGATTGGCGTCCGAAAAGCCACCGGAGCGCAACGAAGCACACTGATCGCGCAGTTCTTGGGCGAGGCGCTGTTTCTATCGTTTCTGAGCCTGATGCTGGCCGTCATGCTCGTGGAGCTCGCCCTGCCGTTTTTCAACAGCTTCACGGGCAAGTCGCTCAGTTTTGCTACTGGGTCGTCGCTGGGGTATCTGCTGCTGTTTATCGGCGTTGGCACGGTGGTTGGCGTGTTGTCGGGAGGCTACCCAGCGTTCTATTTGGCGTCCTTTGCGCCCAGTGTGGTGCTCAAGACGGCCCGTGTAAGGAGTGGGAGCCGCGCGTCCTTGCGGGCAGCATTGGTCGTCACACAGTTTGTGATTGCGATGGTCTTGCTGGTTGGCACGCTCGTGGTGTACCGGCAACTCGATTTTGTGCAGGACAAGCCGTTGGGGTACGATCCTGCGCATACGTTGGCTTTGCCCACCATCTGGGATCTGAAGGAGGACTTCGACCCCGTCCGCAACCAGTTGCTGCAAAACCCAGCCATACGTGGCGTGGCACAGTCCAATCCGCTGCCAGGTCGTCCGCTGCACTTCACGATGGAAGCCCAAGCACCCATCGCCGACCAAGCACGCACGGCCTCGCTCTACACCGTCTTCGCGGATGAGCATTTCTTCCCCACCTATGGCGCGGCCTTCGCCGCAGGTGGCAACTTTGCGATGACGCCTCCACGCGAGGAGGAGAAAGGCTTCATTCTGAATGAACGCGCCGTCGCCGCGATGGGGTGGCCGACGCCTAAGGCGGCTGTGGGCGCACCATTCCAAGTTGGGAATTGGCGGGGTACGGTGGTTGGTGTCGTCGAAGACTTTCACTTCGAATCGCTCCACCAAGCCATTGCGCCGATGGTGTTTTTCCGCGATCCGCGCAACTACCGAGGCGTAGCCGTCAAATTCCATGCAGGCACCGAGATCACGCCGCTTCTTGCGTTTGTGCAAGATACGTGGGCACAGTACGAACCCGATAGCGAACTCAGCTACGGCTTCCTCGACCAGCGACTCCAGAGCAGCTACGTGGCCGAGCGCAAACTCGGGCAACTCTTTGGCGTGTTTGCGTTGCTCGCCGTGTTGATTACGTGTTTGGGACTGTTGGGGATTGTGTCGTACGCCATCGAGCAGCGCACCAAGGAAATCGGCGTGCGCAAAGTCCTAGGAGCCTCGGTGCCCAGCCTCTTAGCACTGCTCACACGGGACGTGCTTACGCTGGTCCTGATCGCCTTCGTACTGGCGATGCCGCTGGCTTGGTTTTTTGCGACGCGTTGGCTTGGCGGTTTTGCGTACCATGCCAGTCTCGCATGGTGGCTGTTTGCCGGAGCGGGCCTAGCGGCCGTACTGATTGCCGTCGGCACCGTCGGGTACAAAACGCTACGCGCTGCGCTGGCCGATCCGGTACGTAGCTTGCGGTATGAATGACGCACGTTGTGTGGCACGCCATACAACATGCAGGATGGACAGGTTCGAGGGATGGAGCGGGTGGAAAGTGGGCTGATATGCCCCTTTTTTCCTCTCCATACTATCCACCCTTTCCAACCTACCCGAGTTGTATACAACTTGGGTTATGTCCGTGCGCTGAAAGCAGATCAGACCAACGCGGGTGTCTGGTTCAGCAAGTACGCAATCACATCTTCGGCGCTGTATGACGGCGTTGCTGCGGAGCCGAGCGGCAGGTTGAGCAAGGCGTCGCCAGCCGTAAAGAGTTGGCGCTCTTCGCCCCATTTATGGCGCTGGCCAAGGCCGATGTTTGCCATCAGACCATTGCAGAGGCAGCCGCGCCGTTCGGTGTCGGCTGCGTCGCCGCCTTTCTGCACGTACAAGTCGACGGGCTCGGCGGGGCAGCGGGCTTGAAGGCGGTTTTTGCCATCGACGTAGGCCGTTTGGAGGTAGCCGAGGTCGCAGATGCGGGTGCGGGCTTCGTAGAGTTCGGGAACGCCGAGCGTGTCTTTGACTTCGAGGACCTTGAAGGGGAAGCCCGTAGACGAGATCCGGCCGTCGGTGCGGACGTGGGCGGAGCCTTCGTGCAATTGGCGAATCAGGGTGCGTTTGATGGACGCCGGATAGCCCGACTCGTTGGCCAGCGAAAAGAGCGAGCCGATCTGGACACCCATCGCACCTGACGCGCGCGCTTCGGTGAGCTTCTCGGGGGTGCCATAGCCGCCCGCGAGATAGAACGGATAGCCGAGCCGTTGTACACGCTCGAGGTTGGCCACGTCGCGGGGACCGTAGATTGGGTTGGCGTCTTCGTCGTACGTCTTGCGGCGCGGTGGCGCATTGTGGCCACCCGCTACCGGCCCTTCAATGATCCATCCCGTAATCAGGCCCGGCGCGATTTTTTTGTCGAGGATGCCTGCGAGCGTGTCGGAGGCGATGATCGGGAAGAAGAGCGGTGCGTCGAGTGTCGGCGGTGCGGATAGCAGGTCGGCTGGATTGAGCGTGTAGGTGTACGAAGGCTGCGGCTCGGGGGCTTGTTTGGTGTCCACGTCGAGGCGGAGCGTTGCGGTTTCACCCGCGGCGAGCTTGCGGATCTGTTGCGCTTCCTCGATGGGGATGCCCGCGCCGAGCATGACGGCATCGACATCGGCGAGCATTGCACCGTAGAGGGCGGCCAGCGTATACCGCTTCATCTTGGCTAAGAGGTTGATGCCAACAAAGCCGCTGTGCCCGCGTTTAGCCAGCCAGACCTCCGTAAACGAGGCTGCGCTGAGAATCTGCTGCGACCGCACTGTCGGCTTAAACTTGTGGATCGGCAAGAGTTTGTAGGCGGCATCCGGCCCAATGCCACCCTCGACGTAAAACGTGTCGATGAGGTATTGTGCAATGGTCTGATCTGGGTACGCAGACAGCGCTTCGCGGCGTCCGTACGGATCACCTTGTTGCAATTCGCGCACGACTACGGCATCGATGGCGGTACCTGAGACCACGCCGAACTCGCCCAACTGCGCAACACGACGCGCTAGCTGCCAACTGGAGACGGCGATCCCCATGCCGCCTTGGATGATTTGAGGAGCACAGTCGAGAAAACGCTGGTGACGGGCAGAAATGGACATGATGCAGGACCGGCAGGTGGAAGCAGAGAAGAAAGCAACGTCCAAAGTCGGTATTTCTGTCGTACATCTTTGGCGGCCAGATCCGGTACGTCTTTGTAGTGCAAAGCCCGACACGCTGGCAGGCCGCGTCACAACATGCTGGTGCCTTGGTGCTCTTCGATTGGGAGCAGTCGCGAATCCGCAAGTGCGGCTTCCCGGTGGCCTGCGCCAGAGAGGTAGTTTTCGTCGGTGGCGAACGCCATAAAGCGCTTGAGCGAGGCATGACGCACGAGCAGCACGAGATCCCAGTCCGTGCCCTCCGGCCCGATGAGGTAGGCTCCACCTTGCCCCATGAAGATGATCTCGCTGCCATATTGTTCGAGCAGCGGCACGACGTGGTCGATGTAGCGCTGATACGCTTCGCGGCCCGAGATTGGTGCAGATGGTGCTAGGTTGGGGAAGCCACTGTAGTCAGCCACGTCCTGGAAGCGGAGCAGATTGAGCATCACGATAGGACCACTGATACCCCGTGCAAACAGGGCG
Source organism: uncultured Rhodothermaceae bacterium (assembly GCA_964471245.1). Taxonomy (GTDB): domain Bacteria; phylum Bacteroidota; class Rhodothermia; order Rhodothermales; family CAYYHN01; genus CAYYHN01. The sequence goes on from CAYYHN010000270.1 coordinate 5,693, forward strand.
GCCCCAGCTTCGCGGGTGGCGTTGATGTAGGTTTCTGGCATGGAGCCTCCGGTTTGGAAAACGGGCCATGCCATGATAGGGCCGGACTATTCGTAGCGCAAACTCCGCACTGGATCAGCCGTCGCGGCGCGGATGGCTTGCACGGAGATCGTCAGGAACGCCAGCACCAGCAATCCGCCGCCTGCTAGTAGAAACAGGCTCGGGCGGAGTGGTGCTTGGTAGGCAAACGTCGCCAGCCATTGGTTGAGTGCCACGTACGCTAGCGGGATCGCGAGCGCCAACGCCACGAGCACCAGCCGGACGACATCGACCGTAAGCAGCCCGATCAGGCGGCCTACTGATGCGCCCAGAACCTTGCGGACGCCGAGTTCCTTGGTACGTCGCTGCGTCGTCCAAGCGGTCAACCCGATCAGGCCGAGACAAGCAATGAGCAGCGCCAGCAGGCTCGCGCCCGTGACGACTTGTGCCCATTGCTGATCGGCGCGGTAGAGCGTGTCCAACTGGTCGTCGAGGAAAGCGAACGTGAACGGCTGGGCCGTCTGCTGCTCCCACGAAGCGCGTAGGGTGGCGAGGGCCGCGGTCGTCTGGCCCGGTGTGAGGCGCACCAACAAGGCCGACGGCCGCGTGTGGTAGCTCATCACCAACGGCGCGATACGTTCGTGCAGCG
>CAYYHN010000271.1:0-6347 GCA_964471245.1 uncultured Rhodothermaceae bacterium
GACAGCAGACACAGATCCCGACATCCTCGCTCGCGTTGCCCACTTCGGGCGCGTGCACTTGGGCAAAGGCATTGTCGTGGCGAAGGATGCGCCGTACTTCATCGGCAACCGCATCGGTATTTATGCGATGATGCGGGCGATGGAGTTCTTTACGCAAAAAGGCTACAGCATCGAGGAAATCGATGCGCTGACGGGTCCGCTGCTGGGCCGCCCGAAGTCGGCAACGTTCCGCACAGCCGACGTGGTGGGGCTCGACGTGATGAAGCACGTCTCGGAGAACCTCTACGAAGCCGTCCCGCACGACGAAAGCCGCGATGCTTTTCAGATTCCGGCGATCCTCGAACAACTCGTAGCAAACGGCGCACTCGGCGCGAAAACACGCGCGGGCTTCTACAAGAAGGAAGGCAAGGTCATCAAGTCGATCAACCCGCAAACAGGCCAGTACGAGGAGCCGCGCGATCTTGATCTTGGCAACCTCCGCGCCATCAAAAAGGCGGGCGACCTCGCCGCCCGCGTCCGTGCCTTGTACGCCGACGAAGGCCGGGCCGGGACCTTCTTCCGCACGGTCACGCTCGACCTGTTGGCGTATGCTGCCCGCCGTATCCCCGAAGTGACGGACAGCCCCGCTGATCTCGACCGCGCCGTATGCTGGGGCTTCGGCTGGGAAGTCGGGCCGTTCGGCATCTGGGACATCCTCGGCGTTGAAGAAGTCGTGGCCGACATGAAGGCGAACGGCTTTGCCGTGCCGGATTGGGTACACGAGATGATTGCGCGCGACGTGACGTCGTTCATGCGCAAGCGTGACGGCCTGCAACAAGTCTACCTACCTAGCGAAAGCCGCTACATGGACGACCCACAGCCCGCTGATGAATTTGGGCTGGCGGCGATCAAAGCTAACTCGAAGCGCACCCTCTGGGAAAACGACGATGCCGCGCTACTCGACCTCGGCGATGGTGTGGCGCTGTACGAGTTCCGCTCGAAGGCCAACAGCCTTGGCATGCTGGTCATGCAGGGCCTCAACGAAGCCATCGACTTCGTCGAAGCCAACGCCGCCTTGCGCGGTATGGTGATCGGCAACGAAGGCAGCAACTTCACCGTCGGCGCGAACCTCGGCGAGGCAGCGATGGCCGTCATGGGCGGACAGTTTGCGTTGCTAGAGCATTTTGTGGCGCAGTTCCAAAACACCGTCCAGCGCATTCGCTACGCGGCCAAACCCGTAGTCGTCGCAGCACACCAGCGCGTATTGGGCGGGGGCTGCGAGATGCTGATCGCGTGTCCGCATCCCGTGGCGGCTGCTGAAAGCTACATTGGCCTCGTGGAACTAGGCGTCGGGCTCATTCCGGCGGGCTCAGGCACGATGGCGATGGCCGCCAAGGCCGCCGAGAAAGCGCCGAACGGGCACGACAACGAGATTCAGGCATTCCTTGCCAAGTATTTCCAGCAAATCGCGATGGCCGATGTAGCGACAAGTGCCCGCCGTGCGCAGCAGATGGACTACTTGCCGGAGCACGCCATCGTTGTGATGAATGCCGAGCGGCGCTTCCACGTGGCGAAGCAGGAAGTCATCCGCCTCAGCGAGCAGGGCTACGTGCCGCCGTCGGTGCGCTCCAACATCCGCGTGCTCGGCCGCTCGGCCAAGGCGACGATGGAGGTCGCGGCCTACCAATTCGCCCAAGGTAAGTTTATTACCGAATACGAATTCTTCCTTGCCGGTCAACTCGCCCACGTCATTGCGGGGGGCGACCTCTCCGGCCCACAGGAGGTGCACGAACAGTACCTGCTCGACCTCGAACGCGAAGTCTTCCTCCGCCTCCTCGGCGAAAAGAAAACGCAGGAACGCATTCAACACATTCTGACAACGAATAAGCCGTTGCGCAACTGAGTTACGTCACGGCAGCTGTTGGCTGTTAGCTCTTGGCTGTTGGGTTTTAGGCCCGACGTTTCGCCGAGGAGCAAGCACTCAAGAGCTCCAGAAGTACACATAACACACCAGATTGCTCATTAGGCTGGTATAGGCGAGTCGTTCCGGTTTGGAGCCATCAGCCATCAGCCAACAGCCCATATCCAAACATGGAAGCCACAAACGGAGCCTACATCGTCAGTGCAGTGCGGACGGCGGTGGGGAAAGCGAAGAAAGGAACGCTCAGGAACTATCGACCTGAGGAGATGGGGGCCGTCGTCGTCAAAGAGGCGATGGCGCGTGTGAACGGGCTCGACCCAGCACAAATCGACGACGTAGTCATCGGTTGTGCGATGCCGGAAGGGCCGCAAGGCATGAACATGGGCCGTATTATTGCTCAGCGTGCGGGGCTGCCCAATGAGGTACCCGGTGCGACGGTCAACCGCTTCTGCTCGTCGGGTTTGCAAACCATCGTGATGGCGTCGCAGGCCATTATGGCGGGCCACGCCGACGTGATTGTAGCAGGCGGCAGCGAGTCGATGAGCATGGTCCCGATGAGCGGCTACTTCTTCACGGCCGACCCGGACGCTGCCGCGCAGAATCCGGACATCTACATCTCGATGGGCAACACGGCCGAGAACGTTGCCGCGAAGTACGATGTGGCGCGTGCCGATCAGGATGCGTTCGCACTTCGCTCGCACGAACGCGCGCTCGATGCCATTGCCAGCGGCCGTTTTGCCGACGAGATCGTGCCGTTTTCCGTCGAAGACGTGTACTACCGCGACGGCAAGACGCACAGCAAGACGACCGACTTCAAGGTGGATGAAGGCCCGCGTGCGGGCTCGTCACTTGCTGCCCTAGCAAAGCTGCGGCCCGTCTTCCGCACGGGCGGCAGCGTCACAGCAGGCAATGCTTCCCAGATGTCGGATGGCGCAGCCGCCGCCGTGGTGATGAGCGGCCGCACCATGAGCGACCTCGGCGTCGATCCCATGGGCCGCATCGTTGGCTACGCCGTCGCAGGCGTCGACCCTGCCATCATGGGCGTTGGCCCGATTCCGGCGATTCACAAGGTGCTGAAGCAAACGGGGCTAACCATCAGCGACATCGGTTTGGTCGAACTCAACGAAGCGTTTGCGTCGCAGGCGCTCGCCGTCGTCCGTGAAGTCGGGCTAAACGAGGACATCGTCAACGTCAACGGCGGCGCAATCGCCCTTGGCCACCCACTCGGCTGCACTGGCGCTAAGCTGACGGCCACGCTGCTGCACGAGATGAAGCGCCGCGGCGTGCGGTATGGCATTTGCACCATGTGCATCGGTGGCGGCATGGGCGCAGCAGCGGTGATCGAGAATCTGCAGGTGTAAGCTAGTGGATGATGGGTTGTGGATGGTAGATTGTGGGGTGTTTCCAACCTTACCTCAAGTCCACAACCTCCGAGCCTGAAACCCAATAGCCAAAGGCCAACAGCCAACGGCGTTGAAATGCTTGCAAGCATTTCAACTTAACACTGTTAATCGAACTAAACACTTCCTTTATAAACGGAGAGAGCGATGGAAAACCTTCCTTTATTCGGTGAATTGGCAGCCATTGCACCTGTATGGGCGTTGGTGGTGGCCGTCATTGTGGTGATGATGGCGCTGAGCTACGTTGGAGCACCGATGCTGGTGTGGACGCTGGGCGGTGCCGTGGCGCTCTACGGTTTCGGCGCACCCGTGTGGTTGTGGGCCGTTTTTGGCGTTGTCGCCGTCTTGTTTAACGTCGCGCCGATTCGCCGTATGATCAGCGGCGGCGTGATGAAGGTCATGGATGCCGCAGGTTTCCTCCCTGCCATCTCCAAGACGGAGCAAGTGGCCATCGATGCCGGAACGGTGTGGATGGATGCGGAACTGTTTTCGGGCAAGCCGGACTTCAAGACGGTGCTCAACCAGCCGTACCCTGAGCTTACGCCTGCAGAGCAAGCGTTCATCGATGGGCCAGTGGAAGAGCTGTGCCGGATGACCGACGACTGGGACGTGTTCCAGCGACGCGACCTGCCAAAGGAAGTGTGGGACTTCATGGCCAAGCACAACTTCTTTGGCCTGATTATCCCGAAAGAGTACGGCGGCCACGGCTTTTCGGCGCTTGCTAATAGCGCCATCGTGCAAAAAGTGTCGTCGCGCAATGCCGTGCTGGCAATCACCGTAATGGTGCCCAACTCGCTCGGCCCTGCCGAACTGCTGATCCATTACGGCACGCAGGCCCAACGCGACCATTACCTGCCGCGTCTCGCCTCGCACGACGAAATTCCTGCCTTCGCGCTTACAGAGCCCAACGCAGGCTCCGACGCTGGCGCGCTCTCGGCCAGCGGCGTCGTGTTCAAAGGCGACGACGGCGAACTGTACCTGCGCCTCAATTGGCAGAAACGCTACATCACGCTTGCGCCGATTGCCACGGTGCTCGGCCTCGCCTTCAAGCTGTTCGACCCCGACAACCTGCTGGGCAAGGGCAAAGCACCCGGCATCACGTGCGCACTCATTCAGACCGATCTCGCGGGTGTTGACAACAGTCGCCGCCACGATCCGGCCGCGATTCCGTTCTACAATGGCCCGACCGAAGGCCATGATGTCATCGTACCCATCGACGCCATCATCGGTGGGGCAGAAGGCGCGGGCAACGGCTGGCGCATGCTGATGGAGTCGCTGGCGGCAGGCCGTGGCATCTCACTCCCAGCGACGGCAGCAGGTGGCAGCAAGCATGTTTACCGTACGGCCTCGGCACACGCAGCCGTGCGCAAGCAGTTCGGCCTGTCGATCGGCAAGTTCGAGGGCATCGAGGAGCCGCTGGCGCGCATCGGCGGGTACACGTACCTGATTGAAGCCGCCCGCCGTTACACCTGCGGCGCGCTCGACGAAGGCGCGAAGCCTGCCGTCGTGACGGCGATGATGAAGTACAACATGACCGAGCTCGGTCGCGAGATCATCAACGATGGCATGGACGTGCAGGGCGGCAACGCCATCTGCCGCGGACCGCGCAACCTGCTGATGCACGGCTACATGAACACGCCCATCGGCATCACGGTCGAAGGTGCGAACATCCTCCCGCGCACACTTATGATCCTCGCGCCGGGCGCGCTCCGCTGCCATCCGTACGAGCTCAAAGAGATTCAGGCGCTATCAGCAGGCGATGTCGCGGCGTTCGACAAAGCGTTCTGGGCGCACATCGGGCACGTGGGGCGCAACAAGGCGCGAGCGTTGCTGCTTAGCCTCACACGCGGCCGCCTCGCGGGCTCGCCCGTCAGCGGGCCGTCCGCCAAGTACGTGCGCAAGCTGTCGTGGGCTTCGGCGTCGTTCGCCTTCATGGCCGACGTGGCGATGGGCACACTCGGCGGCAACCTCAAGCGCAAAGAGAAGCTCACCGGCCGCTTCGCCGACATCTTCTCGTGGATGTACATCGCCTCGGCGACCATCCGCCGCTTCGAAGCCGAAGGCCGCCCCAAAGAGGATCTCGCCTTCTACCTGTGGTCGATGGACTACGCGATGTGGCGCATCCAACAGGCCTTCGACGGCCTCTACAGCAACATGACGATTCCCGGCTTGACGTGGATGGTGCGTGGCCCGATGGCGTGGTGGTCCCGCCTCAACGCGCTCGGCCGCTACCCGTCCGACAAACTCGGTCACAAGGTTGCTGCGCAGATGCAGGTACCCGGCGAACAGCGCGACCGCATGACACGCGGCGCGTACATCTCCACCGACAAGCACGACGCGCTTGGCCGTCTCGACCACGCAATGGCCCTCAGCGTCGAAGCCGAAGATATCGGCCGCAAGCTGAAGGCCGCCATCCGTACTAAAGCGTTGCCCAAATCCAGCCCTGCCAAACTGGTGAAGATGGCGCTCGACAAGAGCATCCTCACGCCCGCCGAAGCAGGCCTCCTCCAACGCGCCGAAGAAGCCCGCAACGACGCCATCCAAGTCGACGCCTTCACCGCCGACGAGTACTTCCGCACAGCCGCCAAGCCCGACCCGGCCTCTGGTGATGGTGCTAGCCTAGCCGTGCCGACGCCGAAAGTGCAAGCATGACGAGGTGTGGGTGATTGAGGGTATGGACGTGAGCGCTCACGTCGTTGTATGCACAAAAGCCGCTCGTCTTGCTGATGCAGGTCGGGCGGCTTTTGTTTTAGGTGTAGCATCCCTAAACCGCCTACTTCAAGAGCAGCATCGTACGGGTTTGTGCGGGAGCCGAGGAGACCAGACGGTACAGATACACCCCTGCGGGCAATCCTTCGGCGGAGAAGGCGACGGCGTGCTGGCCTGCGGGCCATAGCCCCTCGGCGGCGACGGCGACACGTTGCCCCAGTGCGTTGTACACCTCCAAGCGGATCGTCTCGGGTTGGGGCAGGCTAAAGCCGAGTACGGTGGTTGGGTTGAAGGGGTTCGGGTAATTCGGCAGCAGGTGGATGCGCGCAGGGAGTTCG
>CAYYHN010000272.1:0-6331 GCA_964471245.1 uncultured Rhodothermaceae bacterium
ATGAAGGCAATCGACAGGATGTGTAGCACGACGCCGAGCGTTGCCACTTGGTGCGCAGGCGTATCCCACGTAAGGTCGATGAGCGCGTCGAGGTCAAGGTAGAGGCCGACGGCGTGCAACGCCAGCAGCGGGAGCGCCGACGTGCGGTTCGGTGCAGCGATGAACCATGCCAACAAGCCAAGGCCCACCAACACTTCCCCGCCAATGAGGACTTGGCCCATGCCAGAGGCACCTGAGCTAAATAGCCCGATGCCAAGCCAAACAAACAGCGCGGCTTGCACCACGATGCCGTCTAGAAGCGGATGCTTGACGCGCGGCAAGAATCGATAGCCTGCGACGTAGGTGAGTATGCCTACCAACCCCGGTATCCAGATCAGATCCCACCCGACATACATGCCGAGGCCCACACCGAGTAGGAGTCCGGTCATGTGCTGTCCATTGCGATACCACGGCGTTGCATCTGCAGACGTGTCATCTGGCAGATTTGAGGCACTGAGCAGAATCGGTTCCGGCGCTTCGACAGCGATCTCCTCTTCTACAGGTACGGCAGGTACAGCGTCCTCGACGCTGCGTAGTAACTCGGCAGTTTCCTGCAAGGCCCATTCGCCTTGCTCGGGTGCAGGCTGGGCATCGGCAAACTTGACCAAGTCCGAGAGTTCGAGCACCGCTTTGGTGCCTTCCTCGACCGTGGCTGGCAAACGACGACCGACAGCGACTTTCTTGAGGTCGCGCAGCAACTCGTACGTTGTTTCCTCCATCGCGTGCAGCCCGAGGCGGCGGCTCAGGTAATGGCGCAGCGTATCCGAGAGGCCGATGTAGTACAGCTTTGTCGTGATGGGGTCGCGGAGGTTGGCGTCTTCGAGTTGCTTCAGACGGCCGACGGCCTCATCGTATGCAGGCAGCCGAGGCGAGGAAGGTGCTGCGATCGGTGCAGGTTCCTCGTCCTCTTCCCAAACCGGCCGCCTCCGCCAGTAGAGCACCAAACCCAGCAGCACCAGCAGCGCATACACCCCACCGATAATCCATGCCCAGGGTGATGTAGGAAAGGCCGCCAACGGAGCCAGCCCACGGATGTCTTGCTCGTCGGCCGACATGAGCGAGATGACAGGGATCTCCAGCGGGAAGGAGAACACAGACAATGTGTCGCCCTCTGCCGAGAGGAACCGCACCGGGACGGGCGGCACGTAGGCCGTGTCGATGGCGAAAGTCGTCACTTCGTAGAGCACGCTGTCGACACGCAGGCCATCGGTGCCGAAGCTTGTGCCTTCGTCGAGGCGACGAAGAATTTCGATGTCGCCCACGGGCACGAGGTCGTCGACGTCTAAGCTGTCAGGGCGGACTTCGTCGGGGAAGAGGGGGGCGTCGTTGTTGAAGTTGTGCTCGACGACAAGCAGCATCCGAAACCGCTCGCCCACCGTCACGCTGTCCGCCGATGCCCACGCCGTCACACGTTGTGCCTGAACCGGGGTGACGGCGAGTAATAAGGTCATCAGCACCCAAATGACCGGGGAGAACGATGCCACGGTACGGCGACTCGCCCACGTTCCCCCGATCCATCCTCTCCATCTGTCCATCCTACGGACGTTGGCCCCAACGTACGTCATATTCATCAGGCGGCTTTATTGCGTTGGCGGAAAAAACGGATGAGCGGGTCGACGTAGTTCTGGTCGGTGCGTACGAGCACGCGGTCGACTCTCGTGCGCTTGAGCGCCTCTGCGATGAACTGTTGTTGCCGCGCCGCATGCTGCCGGTAGACCTCGCGCGCATGGCGGCTGTTGGTGTCGACCAAGAATGTTTCCCCGGTCTCGGCGTCCGTCAACTCCATCAGGCCAACGGGTGGCAGGTTCATCTCGCGCTCATCTTGCAATTGCACAGCAATGACGTCATGACGTTGGCGCAGGGCACGCATCGGGCGCTCGAACTTTGAACCGAGGAAATCGCTCAGGATTAGCACGATACTGCGGCGGTTTAGGACGTGCAGTGCGTGGTTGATTGCCACCTTGAGGTCCGTACCCTGCGACGTAGGCTCTGTCACAAACAGGTCGCGAATGAGGCGGAGGACGTGCTTGCGGCCTTTCTTGGGGGGGACGAACTCCTCCACCTTGTCCGAAAATAGCAAGAGCCCAACCTTGTCGTTGTTTTTGATGGCGCTGAACGCGATGATCGCGCAGATCTCGGCAGCCATCTCGCGTTTGAACGCCCCTTGCGAGCCAAAATCCTCCGAACCCGACACGTCTACCAGCAGCATCAACGTTTGCTCACGTTCCTCCTCGTAGAGCTTCACATACGTCTCCCCCGTCCGCGCCGACACGTTCCAGTCGATGTTGCGGATATCATCGCCAAACTGATACGGGCGCACTTCGGCGAATTCCATCCCCTGCCCCTTGAACGCCGAATGGTACTCGCCGCCCATGATGTTGTTGACGAGACCTTTGGTGCGAATCTCGATCTGGCGAATCTTCTTGAAGAGCTCCTTGGGTATCACGTTAGAAAAGGGTGGTCATGTCTGGTGGGAATGATGAGGCGTTCTGCAGTCCACATACGCCTTGGGGCAAAATCGCGCCAATATAACGGGTTTTGCGCTCCAAAATTGTGCAACCACTGCGAAAGCGCCGCGCTTTTGCTTGCATCGGATCACATCCTGTGTGGATCAGGGACCGTGCTTATTCAGATGCCGAGGTAGGTCGAATGCTTCAGCAACGGCAAAATCAATCTACACAACGTAGCAGCCGTCACCGTGATCCAGCATCACCGATAGGATTTTACTAGACGACGCCGAATTCCAGACAGCCTCTGACACATCAAAAAAATTTCGTGTCTTGGAGCCTTCGTGGCTTCTACAAAACCACACCGCTCAAAAAAATGCGCCACCCGTGAGCCAATTCTGAGCCGAAGGGCGCTTCTACCGCCGAATCACATCATAGACCGTCCATTTTGTTGGCGGTGCATCACCCCGTGCAGGTGGTTTCCTGCACACCTATTCGGCCAAAGAACGCATCATGAAAACGCTCTACCAAAGACACTGGCTCATCGGGTTGTTTGTCCTAATTTTTAGCATCTCCCTTACCGCGAACATTTCCTATGCCATCCCACAAGCGATCACCGACGCCGAAGGCTCGTGGGGCGGTCGGTTTAGCACGCCCGGCGTCAGCGGAGGTGGTATCACCAAGGCTGTCGCGGATGCCAACGGCACCGTCTACGTTGCCGGACCGTTCCTGACCGCTGGCGGTCAAGCATCTGTAGGCATCGCAGCCTGGGATGGGTCGCGCTGGCATACGCTGGGCGAAGGCAGCACGACAGGCGTGGTCTTGTCGCTTGCCATCGCCCCTGATGGAACGCTCTACGCAGGCGGCAGCTTCACCGAGATCCGTGGCGTCCAGGCCAACGGCTTGGCCCGCTGGGACGGCACCGCATGGAGCGCCGTAGGCAGCGGCCTCGATAACTTGGTGCTGGGGCAAGGGCTCGACGCCGAAGGCATCAGCGAACTCCTCTTTGCCCCCGACGGCACGCTCTACGCAGGCGGCCTGTTTTCATCCATTGATGGCGTTGCCGTCAATAACGTTGCGCGCTGGGATGGCGCAACGTGGTCGCCGATGGGCGATGGGTTCGACAGCACCGTGCTCGCCCTCGCCGCCGATGCCAATGGAAACGTCTACGCAGGCGGCCGCTTTGGCGACAACAGCAGCCAAGGGTTCTTCGAAAAAGTCTCCCGCTGGGATGGCAGTGCGTGGGCCACGATGATTCACGTCACCGAGCCCATCTTCGACATCGTGCTCGACGATGCAGGCACCATCTATGTCGCAGGCGACTTTCTCTTTGTAGATGGCGATATCGAGGACACGGACAGCGGGCTCCGCGTCAATCAGTTTATGTACAGCACCGACGGCGGGGCGACGTGGCAAAACACGCAAGTCGGCGACTTCATCGGCTTCCAAGGCGCGCCGCCTAATGCGAGCAACACGTCGCGTTCGCAGGTGCTCGGGATGGCGTTTGGTGGCGACGGGACGCTCTATGTGGCAGGTGAGTTTGATTACGTGACTGACGTGCAGGTACAGCATGTGGCCGCCTTCAAAGACGGCGTCTGGACCGCGCTCGCTGCTGGCGTCGGTGACGATGATACCTACGCATGGGATGTCGCGTCCGCCGCCGATGGCGTGTACTTCGTCGGGACCTTCGTGCGAGCAGGCGACCTTGGTAACGTAGGGCGCGTTACGCGCTGGACAGGTTCAGTGTGGGCCGCGTTGGGCTCCGGGCTGACCTCGCCAGCGGCCGGTGGTACCGTGTCGTCGTTTTCGTTTGATGGCAGCGGCAATCTATACGCGGCGGGCTTCTTCAACGGCGCAGGCGGCCTGACGGCTGCCAACGCTGCTACGTGGGACGGCGACCGCTGGACGCCGCTCGGTGCCGCGTTGACGACGCAGATCAGTCGTATCGTCGTTGCCCCGGATGGTACCATCTATGCAGGCGGTGTCTTCTTCCGGTCCAACTTCACCACCTATAACATTGCCCGCTGGACGGGCACGACATGGGAAGCCGTAGGCGACGTCACCTCCTTCGCCCCGACGGCACAGCCGAACGCCATGGCCGTCGATAGCCAAGGGCGACTCTACGTTGCGGGGCTCTTCTCGATGCTGCAAGGCCAGGCGGTACCGGGCGGTTTCCAGCCGCTTATCGTATGGGATGGCACCGCGTGGTCCGTCGTAGGCGGCGGCGTGGACATCGGCGTCGACACGATCATGATCGATGACCAAGACCGCGTCTACATCGGCGGGCCGTTCCGGACGGTTGGTGGGCAACCCGCCAGCCGCGTGGCGATGTGGGACGGGGGCCTTTGGGTACCCTTTGGGCCGGGCTTGAATGACAACGTCAGGGCGCTGGCCTTGGCGTCGGACGGCACGCTGTTCGCAGGCGGCGACTTCATGTTTTCCCTACCTACCGAGCCACTCAATCACCTTGCCGCATGGGACGGAACGGCTTGGCAGCCGGTGGGCACCGGCGTCAACGAGCGCGTAGCGGCCTTGGCTTTCGATGACCAGAACGCCCGCCTCTACGTCGGCGGCCAGTTCACGGCCACAACCGATGGGCAGGCGCTCAGCTACATCGCTGCGTGGGATACGACGGGGCAAGCTTGGAGCACCTTAGGTGCGGGCGTCAACGCCGAGGTGCTGGCCTTGCACTACACCCCCGAGAACGGCCTCTACGTGGGCGGCAACTTCTCCGAGGCGGGTGGCTTGCTCTCCGCTGGGTTAGCCATTTGGATGCCCAGCAGCAACACTTCAACCGCCATCGAACCCGATGCCGCTTGGACGCAGCCGACGGCTTTTGAACTCGAGGCGAACTACCCCAACCCCTTCAACCCAACCACGCTCGTCCCTTTCGAACTCCACACGCCTATGCATGTGCGACTGACGGTCTACGATCTGCTCGGTCGCCCCGTCGCCACGCTACATGATGGGGCCTTGTCGACGGGCCGCCACGAGATCACGTGGGATGCCAGTGGACACGCATCGGGCCTCTACCTCTACCGCCTCGAAGGCGACTCGTTCGCAGCGCAGCGCACCATGCTCTTGGTCAAGTAAGCACCTGTGCCGCGCAAAGTAAAGCGTGGACAGTGTGGAGGGTTGAATGGGTCAAAAGTAGGCTGACCGGCCGACCAGTTGCCCCGTCCATCCTCTCCGCACCTCCATCCTTATCCAACCCGTGATAATCGCTCAAATTCCTCTATCTAAACCCTAGAATACCATGCGTACGCTTCCTTTTGTACTCCTCCTTATGCTTCTCCTCGTTTCTGGCTGCGATAGCAACGGCAGCAACGGTGACGACGATGACACCCAAGGCCAGACAGGCTCCTTCACGGCTACCGTCACAGGGGCTGTCAGCGCCTCGCTGCAAGGTACCGCCACGTTTGGAGCGAGCGCCGCAGGCCAAGACAGCGCCGACGGGTTCGGCTTGGTAATGGGCAGTTCATCGGTCAATCCCGAAATCGTGTTTGGTAGCGCCCAGCCGCGCCCCGGAACGGGCACGCAGACGGTGATCAACTTCGTCGAAAGCGGCTCGGCGACATCCGGGCAAGTCTTCGCGACCTACACGCGCGGAACGGTGGTCTATGGCTCAGTATCCGGCACCCTCCGCCTAACCGAATCCAGCGACAGTGAGGTGGCCGGCACATTCGAGTTCGAGGCCATCAACCTCATCAATCCCACCGAGACCGTCACCGTCTCCGGCAGCTTCGATGCACGCGGCATCGACATCGGCTCGCGCTAGCTCGTCTTCTCACACGTGGGGTCAAGCAAGCTTCCCTCCTTAGACTAAGGAGGGGCTGGGGGTGGTT
>CAYYHN010000273.1:0-6329 GCA_964471245.1 uncultured Rhodothermaceae bacterium
GGACGACCACCGTTGGCGCATCGAACACAGCCAGCACCTCTCACTTGCCGATATCCCACGCTTTGCCGAACTCGGCGTGATTGCCTCCATGCAAGGCATCCATGCCACCTCCGACGCACCGTGGGTCTTCAAACGGTTGGGCGCCCAGCGGGCCGAGGAAGGCGCATATGTTTGGCAGAAGCTCTGGGAATCTGGTGCGCTCGTCACCAACGGCACCGACGCCCCCGTCGAACCTATCGATCCCATCGCGAGCTACTACGCGACCGTCTCCCGTCGCCTCGCCGATGGCTCGGTCTTCTTCGAGGACCAACGCCTCACCCGCGAGCAGGCACTCCAGTCCTACACCCTCAACAATGCCATTGCAGCATTCGAGGAAGATGTGAAAGGCTCCCTCACCCCTGGCAAACTCGCCGACATCACCGTCCTCTCACAAGACATCCTTACGATTCCGGAAGAGGAGATCATGAACACGGACGTGCTCTACACGATTGTGGGCGGTGAAGTGTTGTATCAGCGGTAGGTTGGGCTTCGGGCTGTTGGCTGTTGGGTTGTGGACTGGATGGTGGTAGCTTTCCCGTAACGCCCAAAAAGGGAGAGAAAGCAAATGATTATACGTCCAGAGGAACTGCTTGATGAGGTCAAAGACAGGGAGTCATTTATACGATTCGTTGAGGCTTTGGCTGAGGAGCGAGAGCGTGCGGAAGAAATAGAGCGTGCACATCCGAAACGCTACGTATTGGATGGGGCTTTTGACTGGAAGAATGGAGATATTGCCAACTTTCTTGAAGCTGCTCTTTTCTATTTCAAGCCCAGTAAATATCACAAACCCGAAGAAAACCCTAGTTGGCAGATGTTTGCGGAGTTTCTCTACTTCGGCAAGATTTACGAGTAACAGCAGGTGGTTACTCGTGCAACTTCCCGCTTTCCATCTAGTTGGATTGGGCCGTGTTTGCCACAATGCTATGAGTCATCAAACACAAGACTCAAATCAGGGCATTCCGAGCGAAGCCGAGGAAAGGAGCTTGTTACCAATCCTTAGCTAATCTCCCAAGGAGAGCGGCCAGTCTGAAGGAAATCTCTCCGCTCGCTTGACACGGCCGAGATAACGTGGTTGGGGTAGTGTGCTGCCATCGAACGGATTGCAATGCTCTCTGTCCCTCTTTCTCCCACTCCCCGCTTTCAACTTCCCTCTTTTCCACTTCCTAATTGCCCGATTCGCCCCAAAAAACCGTCCGTATCGTCTTGCCCGTGCCGATGGATCGGGCGTTCACGTACCGCGTGCCAGATGAACTTGCAGAGGATGCACAGGTGGGCAGTCGGGTGTTGGTGCCGTTTGGGCCGCGTCGGCTGACAGGCCTCATCGTCGCCGAAGAGCCTGCGCCAGATCCAACGCTGAAGCTCAAGAGCGTGTTGGATGTGCTGGACGACGAACCTGCGTTCACGCCCGAGATGCTGCGGCTGACCAAATGGATGGCCGAGTACTACGTCTGCGGCTGGGGCGAAGTCGTCAAAGCTGCACTGCCGACGGGGACGGAGGTGGAGACGCAGTACACGGTGGTGCGCACCGACAAGTACATCGATGTGCAGGTGCGTGGCGCGGTCGGGAAGAAGGTGATCGCGTACCTAGACGAGCACCGCACGGTGTCCTTGAGCGGCTTGCGCAAAGACCTTGGCGATATCGGCATGGCGACGCTGCGGCGGTTGGAAGGCGATGGGTTACTGACCATCGAGATGGCGCTGAGTAAGCCGAAGGTGCGCATCAAGCGCCAGAAGCATATGCGGCTAGCTCCTGCGTTTCAGTCGCCCGAGGCGGTGCGCGACTTGGGCGTGCAACTGCGCGGCGAGAAGCAGGTCGCTGTCGTCGAAGCGTTGGCTGCGCTGTTGATGGATGGCTATGCTGCGCCAAGGCAGGCCGAAGTGCTGGTACGCTCGGGGGCAGCAGCGACGACGGTGCGTTCACTGGCAAAAAAAGGCATCGTCGAGGTATTCGAGCAGGAGGTCATCCGCTCGCCATTGGGCGACATGCCTGTTGATGCCGGGAAGCCGCCGGTGCGCGACTTGCACCGTGGGCAGCAACAGGCACTCGACCGTATTAACAGCGCCATCGACGCGGGGCGGTTCGAGACGTTTCTGTTGCATGGCGTGACGGGAAGCGGGAAGACAGAGGTCTACATTGCGGCACTGAAGGACGTGCTCGCGCGCGGTAAGTCGGCCATCATCCTCGTGCCCGAGATTGCCTTGACGCCGCAGACGGTCAGCCGCTTCCGGGCGCATTTTGGCGACCAGATTGCGGTGCTGCATTCGCGGATGAGTCTCGGCGAACGCTACGATGCGTGGCGGCAGTTGCGTGCCGGGCGCTACCGCATCGTCATCGGCCCGCGTTCCGCCATCCTCGCACCGCTGACGAATATCGGTTTGATTGTCGTCGATGAGGAACACGAGTCATCATATAAGCAGTTCGACCCGGCCCCGCGGTACCACGCCCGTGATGTCGCCGTCCTGCGAGCGCATCTGAACAACGCCGCCTGCATCCTCGGTTCGGCGACGCCGAGCATGGAAAGCTGGACGAACGCGCATTGGGGCAAGTATACGCTGCTCTCCATGCCCGACCGCGTGCCCGTGCCCGGCCGCAAAGCCGCACCACTGCCGACGGTGACGATCATCGACCTTGCACTGGAGCAGAAGAAAAAACAGCTCCATGGCGCGTTCTCAAACCCACTCCGCGAGGCAATCCAGAAACGTCTCGACCGTGAGGAGCAGGTCATTCTGCTGCAAAACCGCCGTGGTTATGCACCTATTCTAGAGTGCGAAAGCTGCGGCTGGTCGCCCACGTGCCCCGACTGCTCGGTTACGTTCACGTACCACAAGCCGATGAGGCAACTCCGATGCCACTACTGCGGTCGCACGCAGCGAACGCCACGCACGTGCCCGAAGTGCGGCGAATCCGAACTTAGCTTGCTGGGCTCTGGCACCCAACGCGTCGAGGAAGAGTTGCTGCAGGTCTTCCCGGCAGCGCGCATCTTGCGCATGGACCTTGACACCACAACCAAGAAGAACGCCCACCACAAGCTGCTCGATCTGTTCGGGCGCGGCGAGGCCGACATCCTGCTCGGTACGCAAATGGTCGCCAAGGGGCTCGACTTCGGCCGTGTCACACTCGTCGGCGTCATCAATGCCGACATGGGTTTGCTGTTGCCCGATTTTCGCGCCGAAGAACGCATCTTCCAACTCCTGACGCAGGTGGCAGGCCGCGCAGGTCGCGCATCATTGCAAGGCGAAGTCATCCTCCAGACGCGTAATCCCGGCCATGCCGTGCTGCGCTACGCCTGTAATCACGACTACGTGGGGTTTGTCGAAGCAGCGCTACCGGACCGGCGAATGCTGAACTACCCGCCGTTCGGGCGTGTGGTGGGCATCGAGTTTCGGGGAATGCAGGAGCGGGAGGTCGAGAAGATCGCCAAGAAATGGACGGAAGCTTTTCAGCGGATCCTTACGCGCAAGAAGCTGATCGCAGTGGAAGTGATGGGACCGCATCCAGCGTTCATTGGACGCATCAAGCGGCAGTATCGGTTCCATACCATCGTTAAGGCCGTGCGCAGCAGCAACATTCCGGCGCTTCAGCCCATGCTCGCCGAGGCGACACGCCAGACAGGCAGCCTGCCGCGTGGCTACCACATCGGCGTGGACGTAGACCCTGTAGCTTTGTTCTAACCAGATAGGTATACGGTGTTTATTTCCTAGCTAATCCGCCGATGCCGTCATCAATTATGCTATTTTAGAAGCAAAATTAACTTATATGAGGTGTTGGATTTCCCATGGCGTTTTCGATGATCTACCGAATAACGGGAACAGTCCTGAGCTGGCTGGCCTTATGGACGCTTCTGCTGCCGTCCGTCAAGGCACAGTCGCTCCAAGTGCGCCATGAACATGCCGACAGCCGTGACACCTATTTCGTCGAGTTACTGGAACTCGTTCTTCAACAAACCGAAGCAGCATATGAACTCATCCCTCGTGAAAAGGGGATGGTGGCAGCGAGAGCCTTCCGTCAACTCAGTCAAGGACGCGATATCGACATTGTCTGGTCGATGACGACATCCTATCGCGAAAACGAGCCCAATGTCTACGCTATCCGTGTACCGTTAACGCAAGGCTTGTTTGGCCTACGCGTATTGCTTATCAATGCAGCCGACTCCGCACAATTCGCCCAGGTAGAACTTGACGAACTCAAAACTCTTGCGGCTGGACAAGGCCATGATTGGGCCGACACCGCCATCCTGCGCAGCAATGGATTCAGCGTCGAGACCTCGACATCGTATGCGTCCCTCTTTCGCATGCTGCACTACGGTCGTTTTGCCTACATGCCGCGTTCCGTGCTTGAGGTCTGGGATGAAGTAGCCACGCACACCGACAAGGATTTGGTGATTGCGCCAAAGTGGTTATTAGCGTATCCAGCTCCTATTTACTTCTTCGTACACGAACAGAATACAGAACTAATTCGGCGACTTGAGGAAGGCTTAGCATTGGCTATCGCTGATGGCTCGTTCGAGGCACACTTCCAGCAATGGTTTGGCGAATATGTCAAGCGATCGGGGTTGCACGCACGTCAAGTCGTACACTTATCGAATCCGTTAATCCCAGCAGACTCGACACTAAACATCCATAGACGATGGTTTAACCTACCTTGACAATTCTCCACAGCCTCGACGGACATGACACAGAGGCAGTCTAATTGCTGCACACTACAGCGAAGGTCGACAGGATTAATGCTGTTGTCTGAATTAGATCAAATTTGCAAGCCAAGACGCACGAGTTAGTCTATGCTAAAACCAATGGCATGCAGCAACTAAGATTCTGGACAGCATCAACCACCTCGAATGCCGAGAACGACCATACAGACTGGCACTAAGGACTTAAAAAAATGAGCCGATAGCTAGCTCATATACCGCAGTCTAGACGGGAAGCTTAAGCGTCGCATACGTAAATTCAGCCTACATCCAGTTGCCTGTCTACATAGGTCACCTCCGAAAAATCGACAAGATGCTCACGTTCTTAGTCACATACCGCTGGCAATTGACACGTCAGTATGTGGCGAGCATTCTTTTGATCATCGGATGGGCACAACAACCAGCATGGCCACAGGTATTATCGGTTACCTATCCTGACTATGGCGACAAGGCTTACTTCACGGAGGTGCTACACTTAGCGCTGACCCAAAGCGGGGGGCCGTTTGAGTTGGTGCTCGGAGATGGAAGCCGCTCGCAAGCCCGTGTGCTCCGGCAGATCGGCCAAGGAGAGGATTGGGATGTAACATGGACAATGACGACAGCAGCACGCGAAGCAGAGCCCGACTTGTATGCGATTCGCGTCCCCTTGCTTAAAGGACTACTCGGCATGCGATTGCTGTTGATCAATGCCACAGACACCACACGGTTCGCTACCCTCACTGAAGCCGAGATGCTTGCCCTTATAGCAGGGCAAGGACACGACTGGCCGGATACTTCCATTCTGCGTGACAACGGTATTCCCGTAGAAACCTCCCTCGGCTATTTCTCCCTATTCCGTATGTTGAAACGCAATCGGTTTGACTACTTTCCGCGCGGCCTCTCGGAAGTGTGGCGCGAGTTGGATACGCCGCATGGAACAGGCTTAGCCGTAGCCCCCAAATGGATGCTCTACTATCCAGCCTATATTTACTTTTTTGTACATGACAAAAATCATGCACTCATTCAGCGCTTGGAAGAGGGGCTGGCCTATGCCCAAGCCGATGGGTCGTTTGCTTCGCTCCTAATGAAGCATTTTAAACACTATGTCGCGCATGCAGACCTCGCACATCGCCAACTCATTTTGTTGGAAAATGCCAACCTCGCGTCGACTGCGCCAATGTCGTTTTTGGAATTCTGGCGGCAAGCCATAGAGCAGTAGGCAACGATAGAGATGAACACACTACTTGGCTTCTTGATGCGGCGTACGCTGGCGCGAGATCTGGTGGTCGCCTTAGTGCTCGCCATCAGTGCCGTAGTCAGTATAGGGACCGCTATCAACTACACCCGTTCTGTAGAGGAAGCACGGAGGAGCGTCGAACAAGAGGCTGATGTGCTCGTCAACGCCCTAAGCGACCTCTTGGCGTTGCCGCTGTGGGAAATCGCTCCTGATGATATAGAACAGCTGATGTACGAGGTCCTTCGTACCCGCCCCAACGTAGTAAGCATTCGAGTGATCGACGAACGGAACGAGTTGGTATCGCAAGCAGGAAACGAGGTGAGCGCAGATGGCGTGATCCGCGATTTGCCTGTGTACTACAGGGAGCGCTTAGTAGGACATGTCTACCT
>CAYYHN010000274.1:0-6322 GCA_964471245.1 uncultured Rhodothermaceae bacterium
CGTTGCGAGAGGCTGTTGCCAAGCAGCGTCTCGATGGTGTAGCGCGTAAACTGAAGCCGTACCTCAGCTGCGCGTGGGTCATCGAACGTCTCCGTCGAAGTAGCAAAGCGGGCATTGGTACGGAGTGCCACGTTGCGCCCGAGGTAGCGGTAGTGGACGGCTTGTGCTGCAACCTCTTCACCAAGCAAGGCTTCGAGGACCAGCGCCGGACTTTGCAACCGGGCGTTGCGGAAGGTCGTGTTTAACGCGACGACTGCTTGCGAGCGATTGTCGTACCGGAAGCCAATCCGGAAGGTATCGCCCGTGCGCTCTTCGATGCGAAGCACCAAACGGTAGCCGTTGCCTAGCGGTTGCAGGCGGTACGTGACGCGCTCGAAGAACTGGGTGCTGTACAGCCGGGCGATCTCGGCGTCGAGTACTTCCGCGTTCATCCAAGCAGGCAAATCGAACGCGCGCTGGTCATAGAACAGGCGCTCATCAACGGTTTCAAGGCCTTCTACCTCGGCGCGAAGCACGTAGAACGAGTCGAGTGCTGCCGGGCGCACGTGCGTAGGCTCCGGGCGGCGTGGCACGCCGAGCGAGTCGAGCACGGCCTCGATACGTGGCAACATGATCCGTGCAGCCAGTGCGCCCCGGTCGATGAGGCGTTGCACATTGTCGAAGTCGAGGGCCCCTGCATCCTGCACACGCGGTGTGACGACTACATCCGCAAGGTTGCGCTGCGCCTTGACGCCGGGCAGGCGGTTGATGTTAAACGTCTGGTCGAGAATCGAGAATAGCGAGCCGAGTTCGTCGGTGTCCAGCAGCTCTTGGCTGACATCGATGGCCAGAACGACATCGGCCCCTAACGCGCGGGCTTCTTCGACGGGCAAGTTGCGCACGACACCGCCATCCACCAACCGCCGCCCATCTACTTCGACAGGCGTGAAGACCGTCGGGATGCTCATGCTGGCACGCACGGCATCGACAAGGTAGCCTTGGTCGAGTTGGACGAGGTCGCCCGTCTCCAAGTCCATCGCCAAACAGGCAAGCGGAATGGGGAGTTCGCTGAGGTCATCGATTGCATGGACCGCCTGCGTCAGGTCGGCGTAGCGATGCATCAGCCGCTGCCCGCTAACGAGGCCCGACGGGAGCCGGATGCGCAGGCCGTCGATCGGCAGGGAGGCGATGTAGCGGCTTTCCCAGCGTTTCTCCTCCATCGAGAAGGCGCGGCGGTTGGGCTGGTCGTTGAAGAGCGCGGTCCAGTCCTCGGCAGCGGCGATGTCAGCCAGCGTGTCGGCGTCGTAGCCGCTTGCATAGAGGCCCCCAATCACGCAGCCCATGCTGGTGCCGGTGATGAGGTCCACGGGAATACCTGCTGCTTCCAATTCTTGCAGTACGCCAATATGCGCTAAGCCTCGTGCGCCGCCGCCACTCAAGGCCAAACCGACGCGCGGTGTCTCAGATGGCGCATCCTGCGTTTGTGCAACGCTCCACATCGGGCAGAGCATCAGCAGCAAGAGGACAACAGACTTCATGGGGAGTGCCGCAGCATCAGGTTAGGCCAAAGACAGCGCGGCAAGGTCGCGAAGGTCGGGGACGGAACCGTGTGCGCCTTTGGGCGGCGGGCCTTCACCAATCCAAATAGACGCGATGCCTGCTGCACGTGCCCCTCCAATATCGCGTCGCACGCTGTCACCAATAACTAGACAATCCTTTGTGGCAACGCCGAGTTCCCTGATGGCATGGAGAAATGGGCGCGGCGAAGGCTTCACGCTTCCAATCGCTGAGGAAAAGACGGTCACCTCAAAGAGGTCTGCCACGTCTGCGCGAACAAAAGCGTCACGCCACCGTGCAGCATCTGCCCATATGTCGGCCACCACGGCTAGCCGATGCGTTTCAGCAAGTTGGCGAAGGGCGTCTGCGTAGGAGGGAGGGATGTGACCGATTTCGTGTGCGGCAAAAGTATCGGCGATGTGTTGGCGTTCGGTCTGCGAAACCGTCTTCGATTCGGGCAGTGCGTTCAATGCGTCGAGGACCGATGGAAAGGCATCATGGAACGCTGGGTCAGGGTAGCGAATGTCGAGGTAGGCGTAGCAAGACGTGATAAGATGGTGCACGCGATCGGCTGAGAGCGTCGCCCCTCCTAACTGGGCGTATGTGGCAGCATAGTCCTGCTCAGGACTAAAGCGATCCTCGCCAAACATGAACGTGCTGTTCATGTCGAGTAGGAGCACGGAGTGACTTGTGAGCAGATGCGCAAGGGACGCCGATGACATGCGAGCAGGTACCGCTATACCACTGGGTTTAGTTTACGCTTCCGGGTTCCGTCCACATAAACACACGGTTGCCCTCCTTATCGCGAAACGAGCCCACGGTAATGAGGATCAGGTCGGCCAATGTCCAAATGCCTAGGCCGCCCAGCGTGAAGAGGCTCAGCAATCCTGTGCCGACTTTGCCCACATAGAACCGATGCACCCCGAATACGCCGACGAAAAAGCAGAGGAGCAGTGCTGCAAGGCGCGATTTGTCGGATACCGTTTCGATGCGGACGGGCAAGTCATCCTCATCTACTTCTACGGGGAGATTACTTTTATCGGTAGTTTGGACGACGTAGACCATAACGCGGAGTTGTAGAGGAGTAGTTGGGTGCGGGTGGCGACGGGTATGATGCGTCGCCATCCAGCATAAGTCAAGGTGTAGGGCTAGGCCGAGCCGTTGCCGCTATCTTGCGTGGGCGCTGGTGGCAAGGCCTCGCGCATGGGGGCATCGGAGGCGCGGCTCAGCATGCCTGCCACATCGATTCCTGTCGAAGCTTTGAGGCTTTCGAGCAGCGCAGGTGTCGCACCAGCAATCTGGTTGAAGACCGCCGGAACACCTTGGCCGCTGCCGCCACCGCTATCGACCACCGTGATCTTATCGATCTTGAGGTTGTCGACCGTTTTGATGACTTCCTTGAGGATGTCGGGCAGCATCTGGATGAGGAACAGGCGCTCGGCATCGGTACCGGCCTGCTGCCACAACTCCAGCTTCTGGCGCAAGACCTCGACTTCGGCTTTCCCGTCCTCAAAGATGCGGGCTGCGTTGCCTCGTGCGACTTCTTCTTTGGCTTTACGTTCGGCTTCGGCGCGGACTTCCACTTCGGCGCGGAACCGTTTCTCCGCCAGCAGGATCTTCTGCTCTTCGAGTTCCTGCTGCTCTCTGGCTTCGGCAATCTGCGCGGCAATGGATACCTTGGCTTCTTCGGCTTCGGCATCGGCAGCGAGTTGGGCTTTGATGATGCGGACCTTGTTCTCGGCCTGCACGATCTGCTCATCGGCTTTGGCTTGTGCCACCCGGGCATCTTCCTCACGTGCCGCTTCGACGATGCGTGCTTCCGAGAGGATGACGGCCGTACTCTTGCGCCCGATAGCGTCCAGATAGCCTGCATCGTCCTCAACGCTCTGGATCTTTAGCGTGTCGAGTTGCAGGCCGAGCGCACTGAGGTCATTGTCGGCTTCTTCTAACAATTCCTTGGCGAACTTGAGGCGGTCTTCGTTCACTTCCTCTGGAGTTAGCAAGGCCAAAACGCCGCGCAAGTTGCCTTCTAACGTTTCTTTCGCAATCGACTGGATTTCCCCACGCTCTTTCCCAAGCAGGCGTTCCACAGCGTTGTTGAGGTCAGGCTCCGTTGAGGCAATCTTGACGTTAGCAATGGCGCGGACCATCAGCGGGATGCCACCCTTCGAGTAGGCGTTCGACACCGTCAGGTCGAGCGGAATCGTGTTGAGTTGCAACTGGTCCACTCGTTCGATGATCGGGATCCGGAAGCCGCGCCCACCTTTGATGATGCGGTACCCCACCGTGCTGCCATCGGGCAACACCCGCTTTTTCCCGCTGAAGATGAGCACTTCGTTGGGCTGACAAATCTTGAGGTTGGCGCGTACGATGCCAAGCACCGTTAAAATAGCGGCGATGGTGACACCGGCGATAATAACTTCAATACCCATAGCGTAGTCTCCTTGCGTCTAGTTCAATGAGGGCGGCTTGGTGTGCCCGTGTGGACATATTTTACGTATTCGTTGGTAGGGTACCCGTCGTTGCCCTGCATTGGTGAATGTCGGGTGAAGCCGGGATTTTGAGGTGTGGGAAGGTTGGGGCGTGTAGGAGGTATGGAGAGTTGGAGCTGCGTATGGGAGGGCTGTAATCTATCATCGGATACGCTTTTTACGCGCAATGGACCTCGCCCTTCCCGTACCGCCTAAACTTCCCAAGCCCCCAACTTCCTTTAGTTCGGTTTGACGACCTTAACGACGTTTCCCTCGTTGCTGATCACGACCACTTCGTCACCTTTTTCGAACGTTACGGGCTCTTCTGATTTTGCGATCAGTTGCAGGCGACTGCCTTTCACTTCCAGCATGATCTTGCCTTTCTCGTCGCCCTCAAAGGGGAGCACCACGCGGCCCGTTTTGCCACGCAGGTCGTTTGTCGTCACGTTGCTGGAGATATGCGCGTAGCCCACTTTCTTGATGAAGTAGTTGCCGCCCAGTCCGACAGCCAGCCCAACGAGCGTCGACCAAATCGCCGTCATGGGCTCGCCTGTGTCGATCATGCCCAGCAACGTGCCCGTCAGGCCAAAAAAGGCAGCAAACAGAAATAAAGCCCGCAGCGAGAGCAAGTCCACAAACCCCGGCCCGGCCCCGATATCGCTACCTGCATCGGCATCGAACTCGGCATCTACCTCAATGTCTGCGTCGACATCCACGTCGAAATCAGCATCGGCATCGATGTCTACATCGACATCTGCGTCGGCTTCCGAGTCGGCACCGCCGAAGATAGAGAGCAGCACGAAGAAGCCGCCCACCAGTAGGGCAATGAGGTAGATATTCATGGCAGATGAAAAGGCCAGTTCGGGACAGCGTTGGTACGCACCGCAGTGATGCACCATGATACGCCCTGCCTCCCGGTTCGTCAATGCTGTATGCGGCCCGACATCACGCGAAACACAGTGCGTATGGCCCAAAAGCAAACGCGGTGCACCACCGAAGTTGTGCGCCGCGTTTGCATGCGTTACTGAAGACGTGTGCGTGCTAGGCCATCGCTGCTTCTACAGGTGTTACCGCAGCACGGTTTTCCTCGCCCGTTCGGATGCGATAGACTTTCTCAACAGGCAGTACGAAGATTTTGCCATCGCCGACCTCGCCCGTGCGCGCGGCGCTAATAATGGTCTCTACGGTCGCATCTACGAACGGCTCAGAGACACCAATGTCGAGCATGATTTTGTCCGTGAGCTCCATTTTGACAGTGGTGCCACGGTAGGTTTCGGTGGCTTCCATCTCGCCGCCGTGCCCACGTACACGCGAGACCGTCATGCCACGGACATCGGCTTGGAAGAGGGCTTTAAGCACCGCGTTCAATCGGTCTGGCCGAATGATTGCTTTAACTAGTTTCATGATTCACTATTCGATTTAACGTCTGGTCACTTCGGTTCATGTGCCTGTGTGTGATTGCATACAGGCTTGGTTTATGCAACCTCACACAGGCACGGTAGCCTGAACGGCATCTGAGTTAGTTTAGTACGGGCTTGAACCCATTGGCCGTGCTGGTTTCGAAGGAGACTTCGTCATCCAGCAGCAGAATAGCGCCTTCGCCATCGGTGTAGGCTTCTTCGCCGTGCGCGATGATGTCGAGGCCGCGGCCTTCGAGCTTGGCGTCGGTGCGGAGCTCTGTGACAAAGCTCATCGCTTTCAGGATGACAAACGTGAAGCCCGCGCTGTACGCGAAGACGGCCACGATCGAGACGAACTGAATCCACAGCTGCTCGGGATTCCCAAAGAGCAGCCCGTCGGTGCCGCCGTTCCATGCGGCTTCGGCGAAGACGCCGGTCAGCAGGGCACCGGTGATGCCGCCAATGCCGTGTGCAGCGAACACGTCCAACGAGTCATCCAGCTTGGTTTTGGTGCGCCATTCGATGATGTAGTAGCTCGGCACAGCAGCGATTGCGCCAAGGAGTAGCGCCGACATCGGCGAGATGAAGCCCGCGGCTGGCGTAACCGCAACGAGGCCGACCACGATAGCCGTGGCGGCGCCCACAGCAGTGATTTTGCGCGTCTTGATGGTGTCGAGGATGGCCCAGATGACGAGGGTTGCACCCGGCGCAAGCATCGTGTTGACGAATGCCAGACCAGCCAGTGCGTCGGCGGCTAGGGCGCTGCCGCCGTTGAAGCCAAACCAGCCAAACCACAACAGGCCAGAGCCGAGCAGCACGAACGGTACGTGGTGGGGAAGCAGGGCTTGGCGACCATAATCCTTGCGTTTGCCAACCATCAGGGCCGCTACCAGAGCCGCTGCCGCTGCATTGACG
>CAYYHN010000275.1:0-6312 GCA_964471245.1 uncultured Rhodothermaceae bacterium
GCCGCCAGCTTTGTCCACATCCTCCATGTGCACCCACTTCGAGGCCGGGGCCACCTTGCAGAGGTACGGCACGCGCTTCGAGATTTCGTTGATGCGGTGCAGATCGTACGGAATCTCCGCTTCATTGGCAGCGGCAAGGAGATGCAGGATCGTATTCGTCGAGCCCCCCATCGCCATATCCAGCGCAAAAGCATCGTCGAATGCATCTTGCGTCACGATGTCACGGGGCTTCAGGTCGCACTCGACCAAATGTATGATCTTACGAGCCGCTTCGCGTGCTAGTTCATGGCGGCGCGGATCGACGGCTAAAATGGAACCATTCCCCGGCAACGCAAGGCCGAGTGCTTCCATAATGCAGTTCATCGAGTTAGCCGTAAACATACCGGAGCATGAACCACATGTAGGGCAACTGAGGTCTTCCAACTGTTTCAGTTGTGCAGCATCAATCGCACCGCTTTGGTACTTGCCCACGCCTTCGAAGACAGATACCAAGTCTACCTTCTCCCCATTCGGCAAGACCCCAGCTTTCATGGGGCCGCCCGAGATGAAGATGATGGGTATGTTGATTCGCAGCGCAGCCATCAGCATGCCCGGGACGATTTTATCACAATTGGGAATGCAGACGAGTCCATCAAGCCAGTGCGCTTGAGCAACGGTCTCAACGGAGTCGGCAATTAATTCGCGTGACGGCAAGGAATACCGCATGCCGATGTGCCCCATCGCGATACCATCGTCCACGCCAATGGTGTTAAACTCGAACGGAACAGCACCAGCTTCACGGACGGCATCCTTCACCACTTTTCCAAAGGCTTGCAAATGTACATGCCCAGGGATAAGGTCAATGTAGGAGTTGCAAATCCCAATAAACGGCTTCTCGAAGTCGCTATCATCAGCGATCATGCCGGTGGCTTTCAGCAAGCTCCGATGGGGCGCGCGCTCAAACCCTTTTTTTACGGTGTCACTTCGCATATGCAGGCGGTGGCGTTCTGGGGTGGTGTCAACCCCTCTGCCTGTAAGTGCGTGCTGCGTGTTTCAGTAGACGTGTGGGATTGACGTGAGTCCGTTAGCCAATTAGAATTAGGCTTAGTAGAATCCCAATAATCTGTACGTCGACTACATTAAGCAGTTGTACAACATTGGTGGTCATCCCATCAACACGAAGCGCATTGCGGCCACGGGTATCGACACTAAATACATCGCTCGCACTCGTTCCTTGCGCGCTTTGTACCGACAATATGTGACCTGAGTGTGACATGCGTTGTGCGATTGGTTCCTTAAAGAACGGGAGAATTACCTCTCATTATCAAGTCCGCAAGAGCCCTTGTTTCTTTCTGACGATCTGTGCGCAGTTTAGGGTACATAAGTTACAGATTACCGGAAGCCCTTCGAATCCTAAAATATTTAGGCCACACAAGCATATCCCCTTTCTTTACATTCTATTCGAATCAGCAAATCACTCCAATCATCACCATATCTTCACATTGCAACTAAGGCCTCAACCTGAAAAGATCGCTCCAAACCGATCAATACATCATCCAGAAACGAATTAGATAGTTTATTTCAACGCACTTTTTCTTGGTGTTTTAGCCTATTCAAACCTAGCTGGGCACAAGGATAGCTGCCTCTTCATAATTGACGAACCTTGCTTTAGCGTCATCCACCAATCTGCTCAGCTTCATTTTTCAAGTCTCATCTATCAACTTAATTAATTTAGGCAACATAACTTATCGCCTTTTGCTGCTATCAATCAAGTATTGCCAACTTAATTTTTACTTGGAAGCGATTCCAAAATCCTTAACTATTGAGTTTTCCAGATTGCTTTAATTAATTTACATAAACCACTACCGCCAAAGACTTAATTATCATCACATTTATACAATCGGATACATGGTAATTATTGGGTAGTGGCAGCACCACAAACCAACCTCGAATCCCTTCGGCGGCATACGTTCCATCTGTAGAACGAGCCCCTGCCGCCCCGACTAGCACGGCCATGCTAGCCGGGGACGGTTTTTTACTTGGAAGCATCCTTAAAACCATACAGCAAGAGGCTGAATTATGACATCCTATCAACGCATTTCGTTCCTTGTATTCGGATTGCTATTAAGCACATCGTTTACCGTTGCCGCACAGTCCTTTACGGTTGGATCGGACTTGATGAGTCGCTATGTTTGGCGCGGCTATGACTTTGGTGAATCCTTAAGCATTCAACCTACATTAGCAGTAAGCGCAGGTGCCTTTGAACTTGGTACATGGGCCTCCTATTCCATCTCCGCCGACGGCTCAGGTGCCAATGAACATGACATCTATATCAGCTACGGTATCGACCTTGGCGAAAGTGGCTCAATTGGATTAGCACTTACTGATTACTACTTCCCATCTCCCGACGGCTTAGGCTTCTTTGAATTTGACGGAGACGGAGACGGCGCCCATTGGATTGAGCCAGCAATTAGTTATTCCGGTCCAGAAAGCATGCCGATCTCGTTAATGGCGGCCATGTTCATCCACAATGACCCAGATAACTCGCTTTATCTCGAAGCAAGCTATCCCGTTACGGTGGAAGATGTGGAACTCGGCTTCACATTGGGTGCTGTAGCGGGTGAGAGCGGCTTCTACGGAACAGATGGCTTCTCATTGGTAAACGTTGGCATTACAGCAAGCCGAACCATTCCTGTAACCGACCGCTTTGAACTGCCCGTCAGTGTTTCTTATGTATTAAACCCAGATACTGAGCGCACTTTTCTTGTTTTCGGCGTGAGCTTCTAAATTGTTTCTCAAAGGGTCGGTTCTCAGAAGTGATTGCTTCGAGAACCGACCCTTTTTTAGAAATACTCCCTTGCAAAGCCGTTGGAAGCTATCTTATAGCTAGAAATGTGGCGTGCATATATTTCTTCACAATAGTGTGATGTAGCAAGAACTATTTTACAGCCCATGTTTCTGTTTAATAAACACTTACAACTCACTGAGAGGGCAACGACAAAATACCTTCTGGCCAAACTCTGTAGCGTCTATCTAGGAAGACTGGCAAAAAAATTTGCAATCCGCTTGAAACGCATTCGTGAATTGCCAGTATCTTAGGGCATGCAACGATGTTAGTTGATACTCATCAAGAAGGGTAGAGGGTTCAGGCCCTTAGACGCCCTGGCAACCCCTGCGCCACTCCCTATGGCGTTCGGAAGGTGCCAATTCCTGCCTTGCTCGGAGCAAGGAGAGATGAGTGGGAGAACCCGGTGTAGCAAATAGCCGCACCCCCGAGTTGGCCTCTTCCGCTTCTCTAGCCGAAGAGGTTTTTTTATAGCCGCTCGGATCTGAGAAGCCTGCGCCCCTCCCCTCGCCTTTCCTTCCTTGGTGCGCAGAAATTGGACTACATCTGCTCTTCTTCTGATGAACGTCAGCGCGCTTCGTAGCGCCATCGGAATACCTGTGCACACGGGCCCTGTTGTGCAGCTCACTCGATGGATATCTACCTGCAAACGAAGACTTTCATACCAGAACAACCATGAGCAACACGCCTGCCTACCGCTTCGAGACCCTGCAATTGCATGCAGGCCACACACCCGATAGCGCCACTAACTCCCGTGCTGTACCGATCTATGCCACGACGTCTTTCACGTTTAACAATGCCGATCATGGTGCCAACCTGTTCGCGCTGAAAGAGTTTGGTAACATCTACACACGCATCATGAACCCGACCACCGACGTGTTCGAAAAGCGTGTAGCGGCACTGGAAGGAGGCGTCGCGGCCTTGGCAACAGCAAGCGGGCAGTCCGCTCAGTTTTTGGCTCTAACCACACTCGCCGGAGCTGGTGACAACATCGTTGCGGCAAGCTACCTCTATGGCGGCACGTACAACCAGTTTAAGGTTGCGTTTCCACGTTTGGGCATCCGTGTGCGCTTCGCAAATGGCGATGACCCCGACAGCATCGAGCGACTGATCGATGAACAAACGAAAGCCATTTACGTCGAGACCATCGGCAACCCACGCTTTAATATTCCTGACTTCGAGCGCTTGGCAGCCATTGCAGAAAAACATGGCGTACCGCTTGTCGTCGACAATACGTTTGGGGCTGCGGGGTACTTGTTTAAGCCACTCCAGCATGGTGCACATATTGTTACGGAGAGTGCGACGAAGTGGATAGGTGGCCACGGTACTACCATCGGTGGCGTGATCGTTGATGGGGGCACGTTCCCTTGGAACAATGGGCGCTTCCCTACCTTCACCGAGCCATCGCCCGGCTATCACGGCCTCAACTTCTGGGAGACGTTTGGCCCCGAAGGCGTGTTGGGTGTGAATGTCGCCTTCATCATCCGCGCTCGCGTGGAAGGCTTGCGGGACTTTGGGCCGAGCCAGAATCCGTTCGGTTCATTCTTGCTGCTGCAAGGTCTTGAGACGCTCTCCCTTCGGGTTGAGCGCAGCGTAGACAATGCCCTCACCCTTGCCGAATGGCTCCAAGAGCAAGATGAAGTGGCATGGGTAAGCTACCCCGGCCTCGCTGATCATCCGTACCACGAGCGCGCCAAAAAGTACCTGACCAATGGCTACGGCGCTGTGCTCGCATTTGGCGTGAAAGGCGGTGAAGCGGCAGGGCGTGCCTTTGTTGAAAGCACGCAACTCGCGAGCCACCTCGCCAACGTCGGCGATGCCAAAACGCTGGTCATCCACCCGTCCTCGACGACGCACCAACAATTGGCTGCCGAAGAACAGTTAGCCGCAGGCGTCACACCCGACCTTGTCCGCGTTTCCGTCGGGATCGAGCATATCGAAGACTTAAAGGCCGACTTCGCACAAGCGCTTGCGAAAGCCCATGAAGCGGTCTCAGCCGCCTAGCAACAACTCCTTACCCTAAGGACCGGGCGTTGCGCATGAGCACGCCCGGTCCCGTCTCAGCACGTTCAACCGCCGTCCGTTCATGCTAGACACGATTCTGCTTCCATCATTGACGCTCGACTCGGGCCAAACGATGACTGACGTCCCCGTCGCCTTTGGCACATGGGGCTCGCTCAACGATTCTGGCGACAATGCCCTCGTCATATGCCACGCCCTCACAGGCAATGCCGACGCTGCTGACTGGTGGCCCGGCCTTATTGGCCCCGGCAAAGTGCTCGATACCGATCAATACTTCGTCGTCTGCGCCAATGTGCTGGGTTCACCGTATGGTTCAGCTTCGCCGCTCACGATCAACCCAGCGACCGGGCAACCGTACGGGCCAACGTTCCCAGACGTCACGATTCGGGATACAGTTCGCGCCCATCGAGCGTTGCTTGCACACCTCGGTGTGAAACACGTCCGCCTTGCCATCGGCGGTTCGATGGGCGGCATGCAGGTGTTGGAGTGGGGCTACTATGATGACTTCGTCGAGGCCCTCATCCCGATCGCGGTTGGCAGCCAGCATTCGCCGTGGTGCATTGGCTGGGGTGAGGCGCAGCGCCAAGCCATCTACGCTGATGCTAATTGGAATAACGGAAACTACGAGTCGACCGCTCCACCTCGCCAAGGGTTGTCCGCAGCGCGGGCGATGGCGATGATTTCGTACCGCGCCGCATCGGAGTATCAGACGCGGTTTGGACGCGAACGGATGCCACGCACGAATGGCGTAACACCTCCTTTCAAAGTCGAGAGCTACCTCCGGTACCAAGGCGAAAAGCTCGTCGAGCGCTTCGACGCCAACTGCTATGTCAAGCTAACCCAGCAAATGGATACGCATGATGTAAGCCGAGAGCGTGGGACACTCGCTGAAGTTTTACAGCAGATCCAGCAGCCCGTGCTTGTTATCGGCTTCCCATCGGATGTGCTGTACACGTTTGCAGAGCAAGAAGCGCTTGCCGCAGGGCTACCCAATGCGACCCTTGCCAGCGTGGCCGGTCCATACGGCCATGACTCCTTCTTGATCGAGTTTGAGGCGCTCGCCAATGTGATGCGCCCGTGGATGCAGCGCCACCTCTACGCGCCTAGCACTACACTTTCCTAAGAACACCCGCCCAACTCACGACTATGCGACGCTCACGTCCAGATCGCCCACAGTTTCCACGTCAACGACCTCGGTCTTTGCTGAAAGTGATGAAGTTCGGCGGCACCTCCGTGGGCTCAGCACCCGCTTTGCGCCAGTTGGTTCGCATTGTGCAAGCGGCGCAACGATCGCACCGTGTCGTCGTCGTGGCCTCAGCACTTTCAGGCGTCACCAACACGCTAGTTGCTGCGCTATCAGCTGCAGAAGCGGGCACCCTCAAGCCTGAAACGCTCATTCGCCAACTGCGCGACCGCCACCTCGATATAGCGGCGGAGCTCTTGCACGCCGATGGCCGCTAGCAGAA
>CAYYHN010000276.1:0-6301 GCA_964471245.1 uncultured Rhodothermaceae bacterium
ATAAGACAGCAGGAACCCGCCTGTATCAGCAACTGCCTGCCCAACTTCGCGCGTCCATGTACCCCGCCGAGCCGCTGCGTGAAGTGCCACCGGATCGGCCGGAGCAGATGCGAACCTACCAGACCTTTCGCGAATCTCAAGCGCAACGCGATTCAACCGACTGAAGCTGCGCTACACGCGATGCCACCCTCCAACAGCTAACCCCAACACCTTATGAATACCGTACAATCCTACGCCGAAGGTCGCTGGCACACCGGGACCGGGACGCCCCGCCCCGTGTACCACGCCGTCACGGGCGAGCATATCTACAATGTCAGCAGCGAAGGTCTCGATTTCGCTTCGATGCTCAACTACGGGCGCACGGTTGGTGGCCCAGCGCTGCGCAAGATGACGTTTCATGAGCGTGGACTGATGCTAAAAGCACTCGCCAAGTACCTGATGGGGCGGAAACGCGAGTTTTATGAGCTCTCCAAAGCAAGCGGTGCGACCAAGCGCGATGCGTGGGTTGACATCGATGGGGGATTCGGGACGCTGTTTGTCTTTTCGAGCAAAAGCCGCCGCGAACTGCCCAACGAGCGTTTTCTGCTGGACGGCAACTTGGAGATGACCTCGCGTAATGGCACCTTCGTCGGGCATCACATCTGTGTGCCACTTGAAGGCGTCGCATTGCACATCAACGCGTTCAACTTCCCGTGCTGGGGAATGCTCGAAAAGCTCGCGCCGACATGGATTGCGGGGATGCCCGCAATCGTCAAGCCTGCTACGGTTACGTCCTACATCACCGAGGCTGTCGTGCGTGCCATCATCGAATCGGGGTTGTTGCCCGAAGGTGCGCTCCAACTCGTCAGCGGCAGCACCGGCGATACGTTCGATCACCTCACTGGGCAAGATGTCGTCACGCTGACTGGCTCGGCGCGGACGGGGCACATGTTGCGGGCGCATCCAAGCATCATCGAGCGGTCGGTACGGTTTAATATGGAAGCCGACTCGCTCAACTTCTCCATGCTCGGCCCCGACGTGACGCCTGACATGCCGGAGTTCGACATCTTCATCAAAGAAGTCGTCGATGAGATGACGATCAAGACGGGGCAGCGTTGCACAGCCATCCGGCGAACGTTTGTTCACAAGCACCAAGTCGACCACGTGATTGCAGCGCTGAAAGCCAAGCTCGACGCTGTGGGGGTCGGCGCACCGTATGCCGAGGGCGTCAAGATGGGGCCACTCGTGAGTCGCGATCAGGTGGCCGAAGTGCAAGGCTGCGTAGCCACGCTGGCGCAGGCGGGCGAAATCGTGCACGGCGGCGATGGAAGCAGCTTCGAGGTTATCGATGCGAATGCGGAGCAAGGTGCGTTCTATCCCAAAACGCTGCTGTACTGTGACCGTCCGTTTGACCACGATGCGCCACACGATATCGAGGCGTTCGGTCCGGTCAATACGGTCATGCCCTACGACACCGTCGACGATGCCATCGCGCTCACCAAACGCGGTCTGGGCAGTCTCTGTGGCTCACTGATTACCGCCGATGATAACGTGGCTCGCGACCTTGTACTGGGCACAGCATCGCACCACGGGCGGTTGATGGTGCTCAACCGCGACTCCGCAGGCGAGTCGACGGGACACGGCTCGCCGTTGCCGCACTTGGTGCACGGTGGTCCTGGCCGAGCCGGTGGGGGCGAGGAGATGGGCGGCATGCGCGGCATGCGGTTTTACATGCAGCGCACGGCCATCCAAGGCTCGCCGACGACGCTCAGCCGAATCGGGAATGCGTGGATGACGGGGGCGAAGCGGCCCGAGGCCACCATCCATCCGTTCAGAAAGAACTTTAACCAACTGGAAATCGGTGAGACGCTGACGACGCATCGCCGCACGGTTACCGAAGCCGACATCGTCAACTTCGCAGGCATCAGCGGCGATTATTTCTATGCGCACATGGATGACCTTGCTGCACAGGAGAGCGAGATCTTTCAAGGCCGCGTGGCCCACGGCTATTTTGTACTCTCGGCGGCGGCTGGGCTGTTCGTGCATCCCGCACCCGGCCCCGTGCTAGCGAACTACGGTCTCGAAAACCTCCGCTTCACCCAGCCCGTCAAGCCGGGCGATACGATTCAAGCGAAGCTGACCGTCAAGCAGAAAATCGCCAAGGAACCCCGCGAGGACGAGACGCCGAACGGTGTGGTCGAGTGGCACGTGGACGTGACCAACCAAGCCGACGAACTCGTCGCCACCTACGACATTTTGACGCTGGTGGAGCGGCCACTGGATGCGTAGTCCTTAGCGGATGCGTACCAGCGGCCGCGTTTGGGTGAATGTGTTGGCTTGCAGTTGGATGAGGTAGTAGCCCGAAGGCGCAGCAACATCGGAGGCTTCCCACGTGAGTTCGTGCGTACCCGCTGGGTATAACCTATCCGCGAGTACCGCGACCGGACGGCCGAGCAGGTCGAAGACGGTCACCAGAACATCCGTGGCTTCGGGAAGCGAGACGCTCATGCGAACGCGCTCGCGAAAGGGGTTGGGCCATGCTGAACTCAGGGCAAAAGCTTCTGGCAATAGTCCTGCCTCCTCTGTAGAGGTATCCGTGGGGCCATCGGGGCCGAAAAGAAAGCCCGCTTGCAGGCCCATCGCCCTCCCAACGACGGGGAGGCCGACTACAGTTGTGACTTGGAAGGATGCGTTGGTGGCGATGCCGCCTGCGTTGGAAAGCGTACTCCGAATCAGTTGGGTCTGTGCGTACGTTGGGTGTGCGCACGCACAGAGCAAGACGATGGCTAGGAACGCGGTCGCCCGTTCAAAAGATTGTGTTCCGTACATGGGGCACCTCTAGCGGTCGCGTTCGGAGGGAGACTGGCTAGCAGGTAGCGTTTGGCCATAAGCCTCAGGATGCAAGTAGCGCCCGCGCTCTGCCGCCGGTTTCTGCACCTCCACCTCCGTTGGGTGTGCCTCGGCCCACGGATCATGCCGGACGCCCGTGACTTGCCACGACACTTCAATGGCCGGTGCATTTGTCTGAATGACGAACTGTCCATCGACCAGCTTTTCCTTGATGATGGCCTGCGCGAAGGAGCCGATCACGGTGAGTTGGTACCGAAAATCCTCATTCAGCGCTTCGAACCAGTCCGGCACGGTCACGGTGGCGAAGCCTTCAGCGTTCGTTGTGACATTACCCGAGTACAAGTTGAGCCGCTCGCTCGATTCGATGCTGGTGTGGACCAGGTATTGATTGAGCGGATCAAGCGGGTGGTCGATGCGGAAGTTCTTTTGCCCAGCATTGATAACCCCTGCCGTAACCGTGCCAGACGTGCTCAAACCTCCCACCGACACAAATCCATTGAAGAGCCCGTTCCCCGTTGGATCGGCGTGGAAAAAGAAGTTGCCTGCGTCGTTTTTGATGGAGAAGCCTTCGCCCGGAAGAATCTGAGCCATGTTGCCGTTACTCAGTGGAATTTTGATGCCAGCCTCAAACGTCTCCAGCCCTTTGTGCGTCGAAGTCCCATCCGTATTAACCTCGTAAACGACGGCTTCTTGGCCATTGACCATGCCTTTGATCCGAATACCAAATTCAGATACCTGATACGTGGTCGTTTCGCCGTTGTCACCTTCTTCGTCTTCGAGTGTCCAGCATTGGCGTTGCTTTACGTACATGTCACCAGCCCAGACGAGGCATGGGGCGGTCTTGTCTTCAAGCATGTCGTCGATGCGAAGCCGCGCGTTTTGGGTGCCGTTCAAAATGTGGACTTCGCCTTCAAACTGCCCAGCAGGCCCGGAGGCCGAAGCCCCGCGTACGCCCGGACCCGACGCCGAAACGCCGTAGACACCACTCGCACCTTTACTCGACTCGCCATATACACCAGCTTTGTCAGGGTCGCTGATGTCGGTTTCACCGGAGACACCGTGGTCTTGCTGAGAGAAGCCAGCAACACCAGCGCGCATCGTCGAGGAACCATACGTACCGTATGCATCGACGCCTTGGCCCGTCACACCTCCAATTTGCTTGGTGTTCGAGATGCTTCCGTTCGTCGTCCCAAAGACGCCACTTTCTTCTTCTGAAGAACCTTTGACGCCCTCCGATTGCAACGATGAGGCCTCAACACCCACGGCCGTTGTGCCACCCTCCGCGCGGACGGCAGCCTTGGTCGCGTCGTTCGCACGTGTGCGTGCAAGCAACGCATCGTCGCGTTCGGATTCGGCTATCATGCCACGTCCATCACGCGATTTGCCTTCGACACCTGTGCCACTCTCCGTTTCGCCCATGACGCCCTGCTGAGCCGTAGATAGGCCGACGACACCTGGCGCAAGTTGCGAACGACCAAACACACCCGCTCCCGCCGTCGTGCCCGTGCCTGTCGTGGCGTTGCTGACCCCTTGGACGCCGTAACGCGATTGCGAAAGTCCCTCGACACCATTGCCAGTAGCACCATTTGCAAAGCCTTCCACCCCATTGCCTTGGGCAGAAATTCCACGAACACCAACGCCGTTGCTGTTTGAGTTGCCCTCGATGGCATCGTTATCGGTGGCGGCAAATATTCGAAGGGGAGGATTCTCACCCGATGCTACTGTGAAAGGGAACGTGCCGATGGGGGTTTGAAGTTGGATGCTTTTGTTAAGCGTGTGCACCGAGATGCCCGTATCTGCCCAGTCATCGTCGCCGCCGCCTACAGATGGGGGGAGTGCTGCTTGCCGAACAAAGCCATCTGGATCGCGGACGAGTACGCTGGTGGGCGGGTCAGTCGGTGAAGGTTCAATGGTTTCGAGAAAGAGCTTACCAGCACCGCTGCCATTGGATCGCACTTCGACATCGCCACGGAAACGCCCCCCAGGGCCGGTCGTTGATTCGCCCAACACGCCGGGGCCACCCGTCGATCGGCCAGAGACACCCGCGCCGTTGCCATTGGTTATCCCTGCTACACCGTCGCCTGCAGTCGAGGTGCCTGCTACCCCAGCAGAGTCGGCCGAGATACCGCGAACGCCGATACCGGTGGTGGCATTGCCTTCAACACCGTTGGCGGCCGCCGAGGTGCCGCGTACGCCCGCATCATTGGTCGAGACGCCGCGTACGCCGACGACGTTGGTCGAGGTGCCAAAGACGCCATCCCCAGCAACGCTAGTGCCACGGACGCCGTCGCCAAAGTCTGAGGTGGCATTTACCCCTGTACTGTTTTGCGCAATGACTTCGACGGTTGCGCCGCCCGCTGGATCGCTGCCGCGCACCCGGAACGGGATGGAGCCATTGCTAAGCAGAATGTCGCGCGCGGTGCGTACTTGGTTGTTGACGACATCTTCGACCCAGTCACTGTCGCCCATGCCGTTTGCATCCGAAAGCGCCAACCAGCGCACCACGCCATCCGCTTGCGACCAGACTAAGACGCGGGCTGGGCCGTCTTCGGCATCGCCGGGGGCTGTCAAATCACCTTCTTGCACTTGGGGCACGTTGTAGAGGTCGAGCGGGTTGCGTACGTTCAGGCTGTAGGGTGAAGCCGTCAGGGGGAAACGTGGCGCAAGCTCGGCTTCGTTGCCCACTTGGGTGCTCAGCCAATAGGGCGCATCGAATGGAAGGCCAAGGCTCGTGTTTGCACCGAGCAAAGCCTGAAAGACGCCACCCACGACATTGATGGACTGCGTTTCGGCCCACAATTCGGTACCGCCGACTTCAGCATCGTAGAGACGGAAGGTGAGGGCATACGTGCCATCGGACAAGGCTGAGCCGTCGGCATTGGTGAGCAAGCCTTGATAGCTCATCAGGCCGGGGACCTGCGCAAAGGCGTGCGGGACAAGGAGGAAAAGAACAAGTGTAAGAACTGGAATAAATGTACGCATCGGGTAGCTACATCAAGGTGAGAGGTCCCAGAGCGTAGGGAATACTGCTCAGATATGCATGACGTAAATGCGTCGTTTTGAAAAAACTGTTGACCAAATGGCGTCGGAGCCCAACTCCAAGGTATTAAGATGTGTGCACGGCGCGGATGACGGAGACGATGCGTGACAAATCCGACTCTGTGAGATTGGAGCCGGAAGGCAAACACAGCGACGTGCCAAAGAGGTGTTCCGATACGGCACCACCGAATACATCGAAGCCTTTGTACACAGGCTGCAAATGCATGGGTTTCCAAACAGGTCGGGCTTCAATGTTCGCCGCTTCGAGCGCAAGACGGACGGCCTCATGATCAGCGCCGAATGCCGTTGGGTCGATTGAGATGCACGTAAGCCAACGTGTGGTGCGCCCCCAAGGGGCTTCCGGCATGAAGCTGATGCCGGGCAAGTCGCCTAGGTGTTGCTCGTAGTACGCAAACTTCCGTCGGCGAGCCTC
>CAYYHN010000277.1:0-6298 GCA_964471245.1 uncultured Rhodothermaceae bacterium
ATGACATTGAAGCCAGCGGCTACACCTTCATCGGCGTCACGCACCCCGACGCCCTCAGCCACTACGACTTCTCGCTTGAAGGCTACCGCTACCTCGACGACCAGTTGGTGTACGACATTTCAGTCCAACCTAAAAACCGCTTCAAGAGTGCCTTCATCGGGCGCGTGGCCGTGCTCGATGGCGACTATGCCCTCCTCGAAGTTGAACTGCAACCGAACGAGGCGTTCCTGTTTCCCCCACCCATTCAGGACTACCGCGTCACGTACCAGCAGCAGTATTCCAATTACGGCCAAGACTACTGGCTCCCGGTCGATTTCCGCAGCACCATCGACATCAAGATCGCACTCTCGGGCCTCCTCGCGTTCCCGAACATCCGCGTCGAGCAGGTGTCGCGCCTAACCAACTACCGCACGAACGTCGCCATCCCTGATTCGTTGCTTTCAGAAGATGACTGGGTCGCCGTCGACTCGGCTTCAGTCGCCACGGATACGCTGCTGGTCACAGGCGAAGTGGCCGTGCCACTCTCAGCCCCAGAACGCGTGGCCTATGCAACCATCGACAGCACG
This sequence comes from uncultured Rhodothermaceae bacterium, assembly GCA_964471245.1. Lineage (GTDB taxonomy): Bacteria > Bacteroidota > Rhodothermia > Rhodothermales > CAYYHN01 > CAYYHN01. Next base: position 567 of record CAYYHN010000277.1, read on the forward strand.
ATGACGCTGGAGAAAGCCTATGAGCCTACGGGTGCTTTAGCGCGACTCAGTCGGCTGCGTATCGGTGCGGGCGACGAAGAACTTACGGAGTCGGATAGCAGCGGAGCACGACGCCGCAGCGGGCCGCTGAGCCGTGTTGACTGGTCGCCCGAGCTTTGGTTTAATCGGGTTGATGGCGGCCATCTCGGCCTGCAAGCATCGCTTCCGGTACATAAACGTGTGACGCTGCGCGGTGTGGGCGGCTACAAAACGGGCTTAGAGGAATCATTCTATGGTGGCGGCCTACGCGTGCGGTTCTCACGCGGCCTGTATGCTGATGTGGATTATCGAAACGGCATCGATCGCCGCTACACGTCGTTGGTGCACGGGCGATTCTTCAACTCAATCCGCGTACTCACCCTTGGCGGCACCGACTACTTCGACTACTTCCGCAATGAACGGCTGCGTACCACCCTCGGCTACCGTATTCGGCCGCTGGATGCCCATATAGCACTGAGCTATCGCGACGAACGCCACGAATCAGTGGAAGTGCAGACGGCTTTCGACTTGCTGGGCGAGGACAACGACTTGCAATTCAATTTCCCGATCACCGAAGGAAACCTGCGAAGCCTCCACGTTCGGTTTGGCGTGAACGCGAACCAAATGAGCGCCCCCGCCTTTGCAGGCCATCGGGCTTTCCTCCTGACTGCCGAACACAGCCACCCGGATCTCTTCGACTCGGACTTCGACTTTACCCGATTCGATGCCACCCTCGACTGGCGCTTCACCACGCTCGTCCCCCGGCGTTTCATTCCCAATACGCTCGACATCCGCCTTCAAGCCGGCATCGCAAACGGCAACCTCCCGCTGCAACGCACCCTCATCGTCGATGGCTCGAACGCACCGCTGAGTTGGTTTGGGGCGCTACGTACCCTCGAAGACCGTCCGTATGAAGGAGATCGCTACGCGGCAGCATTTTGGGAGCACCATTTCCGTACGCTGCCGTTCGAGTTGCTAGGCTTGCGTAGCCTCGCGGCCTCCGGGCTGGGCTTGATTGTGCACGGTGGGCACGGCTGGTCATCGTGGGACGACACACCTGAGCGGCTTCTGCAAAGCACCATCATACCAAGCTCCAATGGCTGGCACCACGAACTCGGCGTCTCGCTCAGCGGACTGTTTGGCATCGCCCGGCTGGATGTCACGAAGCGCCTTGACGAGAGCGGCTGGGCCGTCGGCGTCGGCGTAGCGCGGATCTTTTAGGCCTGTCGTGTTTGACCTTGCAACGTGAGGACCAACCTGCGGGAGCCACCATAGTCGCGGTGTTCGCAGAGGTAGATACCCTGCCACGTCCCCAAGCGCAGCCGACCGTTGTGGACGGGTAACGTCAGGCTGCTACCCAGCAGCGATGCTTTGATGTGCGCAGGCATGTCGTCGTCGCCCTCGTAGGTGTGGCGATAGTACGGCGCACGTTCCGGCACCATCGTGTTGAAGTGATCCTCCATGTCAGCCCGAACGTCTGGGCTGGCGTTCTCGTTGAGGGTTAACGATGCCGATGTGTGCAAAATGAAAACGTGCAGCAGGCCGACTTCTATCCGCGCCAGTTCGGGCAACTGCCGTAGGACTTCATCCGTGATCAGGTGAAAGCCGCGTGCCCGTGCCCGCAAGGTTATTTCGCGCTGCATCCAACTCATAAGGCTTCATGTACGGTCTTACTCGTCCCCACCGACTTGTACGTCGATCCAAACCGGAAAGTGATCACTGACCACCAATTCATCGGCGGAATCAGGACGCCAGACGCCTGAACCGACGACGTTGAGGTTCATGGAGGGCAGGACATAGTCCACCCGCAGGCCCCAGCTTGCCGTATCATCAGGATCAAGGTCTGGGAAAGCAGCTTGGCCCGCATCCGTCGCAACAGGGACGATGCTTCCGTTGATACGTGGGTGCGCGAACAGGTGCGTGGCAATGGGATTGTTGATGGAACTGCCTTCATCAGGGTCGGCATTGAGGTCGCCCATGATGACGAAGGCAGCTTCATCGGCAAGGCCGCCCGCTTGTCCGGTATCGTCGGTGACCCACGTTGCGCTGTTTAGGTATTCTGCCCAGAAGCGAATTTCGTCGTGGTTGCGGTTCTTGTTGCGATTCTCGGGACCATCGAAGGCAGGTGGCGTGGGGTGGCTTGCCAGCACGTGGATGATGGTGCCATCTTCTAAGCGAACGGGTGCATCCCAGTGGTTTTTCGAACTGAGGCGGAAGGCCGCCCATTCCTCATCGTCATACCAATACGTATTGGTTGCAGGATCTTCGGGGCGGAGTGCACCAGGCATCGCGCTCCACGGCAGCATCTGGAAGGTGCGGATGGCATCGGTCTGAAGTTCTAGCCCTTCGCGCAGAAACAACGCCATCGCATATTGGCCGGGGAAGGTGCCAAATCCCCAACTATCGTTACCGTAGGCGCGGCCTTCGGGCGTCTGCGCCCCAGCCGTTCCGTCTTCGTTTGGCGGTGGCGGCATCTCCCATGCAGTGACGGCCTGCCCGCTGTTATCAAAGTCAAACCCACTACTAACGCCGGTGTTCGTCGGCACCATATAGGTGGTGGCATAGCGAATAGGTTCGAGTGCGTCGGATTGGGCAACAGCGAGGTATTGCTCGGCGAACTGTCGGGCGTTTTGGCCGGGCGTGGCATCAGTTGGCACATCAGGCGCACCGGGCATATCGTACGTCAGTTCGTTGAGCAGCAAGATGTCTGGGCGGAGCGATTGGATGATCGCCGCAGCAGCCTGCATACGAGGTTGATCACCTCGAAGCACATCGATGGTACGAATGTCTTCGATGTTCATCGTGGCAATGCGTAGCGTTGTGGGCGGATTGGGTTCGTCAGGTGTCGTACCCGTATCTGTAGGCTCAGCTTGGCAGCCAATTAGCACACTGGCAACGACGAGACACAGCACAGTGGAGAGGTATGAGCAACGCATGGCATCGGACTTCTGGTGAAATAGCAGCGCAACATATCACGCATCAACGCGAGATTAAAGGTGTGCCATGTTAAGCCTTGTGGATTTGCGTGCCCGGTGTTGCAGGATTATACGTTTTCGGGTCCGATTGCCTGTATTAATGACATGAATGCTTGAAATTGCTTCACTACTGCTGCAACTTACGGCCAATCCCTCACTTGGCATTGCCTTTGTCACCCACACAATTGCTTTCGCCGCCTTAACCTCTCCACCATTACCAGAATTACGCTCATGGAAGACTTTAGCCTATTTGGGCTCGATGCATCCACCCTTGCCCTTTACGGTATTGAAGCCATCACGGTACTGATTGCATTTGCAATTCTACTTATCGTTGCTGGTTGGGTAAAGAACCTTGTTAGCACTACCCTCACCAAAGCAAAACTCGATGTAACACTTGCCAAATTTTTCTCCAACCTTGCCCGATACGCTGTACTCATCATGGGTATCCTGGGCATCCTCGAGAAATTCGGGTTCGAAACCACAAGTTTCGCCGCCATCATTGGTGCGGCGGGTCTTGCCGTTGGTCTCGCCTTCCAAGGAACCCTATCCAACTTTTCGGCTGGCGTGATGTTACTCGTATTTCGCCCCTTCAAGGTTGGCGATGTCGTTTCGGTAGCGGGCATCACAGGTGCAGTCGTCGAAATTGACCTGTTCGTTGTTCATTTCGACACGCCCGATAATCGGCGCATCATTCTACCAAACAGCAGCATTGTTGGCTCGACGATTGAAAATATTACCTTCCACGGCACACGTCGCGTAGAGGTAAACGTGGGTACGGACTACTCTGATGACCTAAGTCAAGTCAGCGACGTCCTAGTGGCAGCGGCCAACTCTGTCAAAACACGTTTGCAGGAGCCTGCTCCTGATGCCTACCTCCTTGACCTCGGTGATTCGTGCATTAATTGGGTTGTACGTGTTTGGGTCAACAACAACATGGACGACTATCTAGCAGCACGCCAGGAGTTGACCTACAACGTCAAGAACGCACTTGATGCTGCGAACCTGAATATTCCGTACCCACAGATGGATGTGCACGTCGACGGCAAGCTCGGCGAATAAGCCTTCTCATCGGTTTCCCATGCTCCCTAGTGGGCATGTCCCACCACCAGCGTTTGTCTTTGTACGAACGCTGGTTTTTTATTTCTCACGCCTTTCTACCATTCTTGACGATGTCAACTCGTTCAGGTTCGATTGCCTCGTATATTGAATGCGCCTGAATCAAGGTATCTGGTACTTGGTTTACTCATCATCTTCCTCCACAAACTATCCCCTCCGCCCCTATGGAAGACTTTACATTATTTGGCCTTGATGCGGCCATGCTGCTCGAATATGGTATTCAAGCCGTTACGGTTCTCCTTCTTTTGTTCATCCTGTTCATTGTAGCAGGATGGGTAAAACGTACGGTTTTGAACGGTCTATCCAAGGCAAAATTCGATACAACGCTTTCTAAGTTTTTTGCCAACATGGCGCGGTACGCCATCATCGTGATGGGCCTACTGGGCATCTTGGAAAAGTTTGGGTTTGAGACCACGAGCTTTGCTGCCATCATTGGTGCTGCTGGTCTGGCCGTCGGCCTCGCCTTTCAAGGAACGCTCTCCAATTTTGCAGCGGGTGTCATGTTGCTGGCGTTTCGCCCCTTCAAGGTGGGTGACGTGATTGAGGTGTCAGGCGTCACAGCCAAAGTCGTTGAAATCGAACTGTTCGTCGTCCACTTCGACACCGTAGATAACCAGCGTATCATCATGCCGAACAGCAGCATTTTCGGTTCGACGATCAGAAACATCACGTACCATTCCACGCGCCGCGTGGATGCAAGCGTTGGCACAGACTACACTGCAGACCTCGCGCAAACGCGGGCGGTTCTGGAGCGCGTTGCCGCCAACGTATCGGGCGGCCACCAAGAGCCTGCACCAGTGGTCTACCTTACGGAGCTTGGTGACTCGGCCATCGGTTGGTCGGTTCGCGTCTGGACCAACGCGGGCGACTATTGGGCCGTGCTCGAACGCCTCAATGTCGACATCAAGAACGCCCTTGATGCTGAAGGCATCGGTATCCCGTACCCACAGATGGACGTACATATCGACGGCAAGCTTGGCGAGTAGTCCTGTCACGTGGAGAGTAGGCACATGCACCAGCTACTTTGCTTGAAACACTCCACTGCGTTGTTCGCCTTCACATACCAAAACGCCCGCGCCAGCCAAGTGCCGACGTGGGCGTTTCACATTTCAGTGTGAACGAACAAATCTTGGCTGTGTTAGCCATTCCCCGTCACGTGCTTCACCTCTTGCCGCGCTGCACCAAAGACAAATAGGGCGATGAAGAGCAGGATGAAGTTGAACGTGTAGAGCGACCAAAGCACCATCAATACGGCCATCACTTGCCCCACGAAGGCAGCGATGTGCGTTGCTCGAACGTAGGTCATTTGTGTTGCCAGCCCCGCGCGTAGCACACGGCCGCCGTCCATCGGAAAAGCTGGTAGCATATTGAACAACACGAGGGCAACATTGGCCCAGAGCAACATGCTCATCAGCGCGGTCGGCGAAGCCAATGTGGATTCGAGCGACATCGGGCCGCCGCTCGCCAAAACGAGGATATACAACACCGCTGCGATAGCTGCGTTCACAGCGGGTCCGGCGAGCGCGATCAGCAATTCTTGGACGGGTTTGCGCGGCATGCGCGTGAGCCGTGCAACGCCACCGATTGGGTAGAGCGTGATGTCGGCGGTGGCGATGCCGAAGC
>CAYYHN010000278.1:0-6268 GCA_964471245.1 uncultured Rhodothermaceae bacterium
CTACCTCTTCGTAGACTTCAAGTTGCCCAGCGTTGACGATGCCCATGTCCATCCCAGCCTGAATGGCATGGTACAGGAACGCCGCGTGCATCGCCTCGCGGACGCGGTTGTTGCCACGGAATGAAAACGAGATGTTGCTCACGCCACCACTCACCCGCGCGCCCGGCAAATTCTGCTTGATCCAGCGCGTCGCCTCAATGAAGTCGATGGCGTAGCGATTGTGTGCCTCAATGCCTGTGGCGACGGCAAAAATGTTTGGATCGAAGATGATGTCCTCGGGCGGAAAACCAATGTCCTGCGTCAGCAGATCGTAAGCCCGCTGGCAAATTTCGATGCGCCGCTCATAGGTATCGGCTTGGCCCTGCTCGTCGAATGCCATCACAATGACGGCGGCTCCATATTGCCGGACTTTGCGGGCGTGTTCGAGGAATTCGGCCTCGCCCTCTTTCATCGAGATCGAATTAACGACGCCTTTGCCTTGCAGGCACTTGAGCCCCGCCTCAATGACCGACCACTTCGACGAATCGAGCACGACGGGTACGCGGGCGATATCAGGTTCGGCGGCAATCAGGTTGAGGAACGTCGTCATCGCCGCCTCTGCATCCAACATCCCCTCGTCCATATTGATGTCGATAAGCTGCGCTCCGTTCTCAACTTGCTGCCGTGCCACCGACAGCGCCTCCTCATACTGCTCATTCTTGATGAGTCGCTTGAACTTGCGCGACCCCGTCACATTGGTCCGCTCACCGATGTTGACGAAGTTAAGGTCGTCACGAAAGACAAGTGGTTCGAGTCCACTAAGGCTGAGCGTGGTCGTCGGCGCATATGGGACGCGGGGCTTATGCTGCGAAGCCGCATCCGCCATCGCAGCGATGTGGTCGGGTGTCGTACCGCAACAGCCACCGATGAAGTTGAGCCAACCCGCTTCGGCGTAAGCATGTACCTGCTCCGCCATGAATTCGGGCGTTTCATCGTAACCGCCGAATTCGTTGGGCAGTCCGGCATTCGGGTAGAGACTCGTGAAGACCGACGCGGTATCGGCTAATTCTTGGATGAACGGACGCATTTGCGTCGAGCCGAGGGCACAGTTCAAGCCCACACTCAGCAGATGTGGCATGTGCCGGATACTGTGCCAGAATGCCGAGGGTGTTTGCCCAGACAGCGTGCGCCCGCTCTGGTCTACAATGGTCCCAGAAATCATAACCGGCACCCATGCCTTGCGCTGCCGAAACGACTCTTGGATCGCAAAAAGCGCAGCCTTGGCATTAAGGGTGTCAAAGATGGTCTCGACAAGTAAGAGGTCCACACCACCATCGAGCAGGCCTTCGATCTGAGTAGCGTAGTTAGCGACCATCGCATCAAACGTGGTAGCGCGGTAGCCGGGATTGGACACGTCTGGCGACATCGAAAGGGCCTTGTTTGTCGGCCCAATGGCACCGGCCACAAAGCGTGGACGGTCCGGCGTCGTCGCATCCTTTGCAGCTGCAAGAGCAACACGGGCAGCGGCTACATTGAGTTCGTAGGCCAAACCCTCCATACCATAGTCGGCCTGCGAGATGGCTGTGGCATTGAAGGTGTTGGTCTCTACGATGTCGGCCCCGGCATCGAAGTAGGCTGTGTGGATGTCACGGATGATATCGGGCTGGGTCAGCACGAGCAGGTCATTGTTGCCTTGCTGCGGCATGTGATGCTCGGAGAAGCGACGGCCCCTGAAGGCAGCTTCGTCGAGTTTGTGCCGCTGAATCATCGTGCCCATACCACCATCGAGCACGAAGATGCGTTCGCGGAGCTGGTATTCGAAAGTCGTGTATCGATTCGGCATGTTCTATAAGGCTGTGGGCTTAGCTTCCACGGTCTGGTCTTATTGCAGCACAGAGTAGCATGTTCAAAACGAAGCGACTGTATGATTGTTCTATTCGACCATATGCCTCAAGAACTGAAACCGCTTTTTTTGTAGTACTGGAGTGTGCCCCCTGTACACCTTACCAATGCATATGAAACACAATTGAATTTCCGATTGGCTCGCGTCCGATCTCTGATCCATGCGTTAAGTGCTCGGCTTTTCACCGACAACAAGGCTCTTATGGCTGCCCACAAACCCCTCATAGTGTTTGATCGCGTTTCAAAGACTTATCAAATGGGCACTCAAAGCGTACATGCCCTCGATGAGGTCTCTTTTCAACTTAATGCAGGTACCTTCGTAGCAATGGTCGGGCGCAGTGGTTCGGGGAAATCGACGTTGCTCCACATGCTCGGTGCAATGGAGCGGCCGACACAAGGCAACATCCGCGTAGGGAAGTGGACGCTGACGGACCTTGATGCCAAGCAGCAAGCACGGTACCGCCGCGAGATGGTCGGGATGATCTTTCAGAAATTCAACTTGATTCCATCGATGACGGCTGCTGAAAATGTGGCCCTGCCGATGACGCTGGCTGGGGTTCTCCCAGAAACCCGCCATGCGCGTGTTGCCGAAGTGCTAGAAATGGTCGGGTTAGCCCACCGGATGGACCACCGGCCAAATGAGCTTAGCGGCGGCGAACAGCAGCGCGTAGCTATTTCCCGAGCACTCGTCAACAACCCACCCGTGCTCCTCGCTGATGAACCGACGGGTAACCTCGACTCGACGACGGGCACGCATATCATCGATCTGCTTGCCCGGCTTCACAAGGACCTCGGCAAAACCGTCGTAGTGGTCACGCACCAGCCGCAAGAGTTACATGGGCTTGCCGAGCGTACCTTTACTTTGCACGACGGTCGTCTCAAAGAAACCTAAACCAAACTCGCCTACATGCGCACTGCCGACCTCCTTCACTTGGCACTCGCCAACCTGCGCCGCAACCGTACGCGCAGCATCCTGACGCTAGTAGGCGTCATGATTGGTGTGGCAGCGCTTGTGGCGTTGGTTTCGTATGGCTCGGGGCTACAAAAAAATGCCCGCAGCGAGTTCGATTCGCTTGAGCTTTACAATACACTGCGGGTAACCTCCGAGCCGACGCCATTTGGCAACTTAGGAGAAGTAGCACGGCTTCAGCGCGACCTTACGAACAAGGCTTCCGAAGCTGGCCAACCGCTCACAGATGCCCTCATCGACAGCCTCAACCAAATTCCGGGTGTGTTCGCAGCCTTCCCCGAGGTAGTTTTCCCTGCACTCATAGTTAAGGACAGCATCGAACTGGCGGTTTCAGCGGAGGCGATCCCCCAATCCTTCGCCTCGCTGCCTGCGTACACACCAACCGACGGTGACTTCTTCCCCTCCGCTGCCGACACCTCTCTTCTGATTGCACCGTCCATTGCGCGCAGGTTGGGCTATGACCCGGCCAAATCGATTGTGGGTGACACCCTGTTGCTACAAACCGCACAGCTTAATGTGCAAGCAATGCGCTCTCTCACCAATGCCATCAGTTTGGGGATGACCACGTTGCCTATTCAACAAGCTGACCATCCGATGCGAGTAGCAGGACTGCTCCCCGACCAAGGGCAAGTTGTTTCAGGTTTTTTGCGCGTCATCGTCCCTCTGGAAACGGCCAAGTCGATGCAGAAGATTTCGTTTTTCTCGACTGTTGACCTGTTGATGCGACGCGCCGTTACGCAAGGCTATCAAGCTGCGCGTGTCCAAATCATCGACCGAGATGATCTCAATACCGTCCGCGACAGCATTGAGGCGAAGAATGTATTTGCAGCGAGCTTCCGAGACCAGTTTCAGCAATTGGAACGGCTCTTTATCATCATGGACTTGGCGCTTGGCATTATTGGCTTCATCGCCTTGCTCGTGGCAACCATTGGCATAGCCAACACGATGATGATGAATGTAATGGAGCGCTACCAAGAGATTGGCGTGATGAAGGCCGTCGGTGGGGATGAATCGGATGTACAAAAGCTCTTCATCGTCGAGAGTGGTACGTTGGGCTTGGTTGGAGGTGTGTTCGGCCTCATCTTGGGTTGGTTGCTTACGCGCCTCATCAACGCGCTCGTCGGCGTCTACCTTACCGACTTCGGCATCTCTGGTGTCGATGTGTTCCACACTTCCGCTTGGCTGGTAGTCGGCGTCTTGATCATAGCACTGCTCGTGAGTCTCCTCGCAGGTGTTGCACCCGCCCGCCGTGCCGCACGCATCGATCCTCTCGAAGCCCTCCGGAGTGTTTAAACAAGCTATCATGGACACGCGTTGGTTTCCGTCCTAACTCATTCTCACGTTCTCGTCCTCCTCTCTTCGTTCCCAACTCAGACACGTTCGTTCCTTGTCTAGCTCTCTTCGTCGGATACAACGAGCCTTGCCCGTGTATGCAACGTTCCTTGCTATCGTTCGCGGTATCTACCACCCAATACGACTGGCATCATGGAATTCTCTGTATTATTACGCACCTTCTTTATCATGGGCGGGTGCTTTCTACTCCTCGTACTTCGTGATCGGCATCAACGAGAAGCGATCATGTCTTCATCTCAGCGTATGTATGCAGTTCGGCCCAGTTGGGGACGTCAGGCCCTCATCGTATTGGTCCTGACCCAAACGATATTCGTTTTCTTGTCGGTCCTAAATTATGACGACATGGCTTGGGACGACCTGATTATGAACAGCATTACGTTCAATCTCGTTGGACTTGGGGCATTCAGTGGGGCCTACTTTGCAGACCGACTCGGCGAGCAGCGGTCGTGGTCCTTTATATCCATTCAAGTTGCGCAGTTCATTGGTCTCCTTCTGGGTATGTCGCTGGGTCGCATCTCTGGTGACCTCATCAACTACTTTCTGTACGACAATACATTGCTATGGGATGACCCATTCTTAGGCTGGCAATTTGAGGTCTCCATTGTGCTGGGGCTCGGCCTGCTGCTGGGGGCGCTTAACTTAATTCGCAACGTCCAAGTCTACACGTACCAGCAACAGCAAACGCAGCAAGCTTATGAATTGCTGAAGTTGCAGGACCAGATGACGCGAGCGCAGTTGCAGAGCATTCAAGCCCGGATTAATCCGCACTTTCTCTACAATGCGCTCAACGGTATTGCGAGCATGATTCCCTCGCATCCCGACCGTGCAGAGGCAATGACACTGGGTCTATCTCGCCTTTTCCGGGCCTCGCTAGATGCAGCGAATCAACCCATGTCAACCATTCAAGAGGAATTGCGGCTCATCGAAACGTACTTGGATATCGAAGAAGCCCGCTTTGGCGAACGTCTGTCCTACACGATCGATGTACCTAAAGCTGAGATGGAGACGCCTGTGCCCCGCTTTTTGCTGCAACCACTTGTCGAGAACGCGATCAAACACGGCGTCTCTCAACAGTTTGAACCCGGCCACATTGCGATCCAAGTTCAGCGTTCTGATGATGGGCTCCATATCCGCGTGGGCGACAATGGCCCCGACTTTCCGAAGCACTTGAACGCGGGTTATGGCTTGCAAAGCGTGCAAGATAGTTTGGCGCTCCTCTACCCCGATCGCCACGACTTCGCCCTCGTGCAGCAACCAAAGAAATACGTCGAAATAACCATTGAAGCGTAATCACCACCTGCTTCGACGCCTAATATTATGATCCGCGCCCTCCTCATCGAAGATGAACCACCTGCCCGCGAACGGTTGCGTCGGCTCCTCGCCTCTTTTACCGATACGGTGGATGTGGTAGGCGAGGCCGCCGATGCACGGTCAGGCCGAGCCATGATTGCAGAAAAGGTGCCTGATGTCATCTTTCTTGACATTGAAATGCCGGGCATGAATGGCTTCGAGATGCTCCAAGGATTGCGCCATCGGCCGCGCATCATTTTCGTCACGGCTTATGCTCAATATGCTGTGCAAGCCTTCGAAGAACAGGCCCTCGACTACTTGCTCAAGCCTGTCGAGCCGCAACGCCTTGCAGAAACCATTGCGCGGCTTAGAGAGACACAGCAACCCGCTCCATCCCTGTCGGATGCCCAACTGGTTTCACTAGCTACGTTGCTTCGCCCCTCCGAGCCGATCACGTCGTTGCCCGTCAAAGTCGGTGATCGCGTTCAATTTGTGCGCCTCGTCGACGTGACGCACTTCACGGCCGAGGCCAAGTATGCGTTCGCGCATCAGCGCGATGGACAACAGTACTTGCTCGACTATTCACTCACCAAACTCCGCGAGAAGCTCCCGGCATACTTCATCCAAGTACACCGCAGCACCATCGTCAACCGCCATGCCATCCGTGCCGTCTATAAGCTCTTCAATGGGCGCTACCAACTCCATCTTGATACGACGCCCGTCACGAAGGTAAAAACAGGACCGTCGTACGCTTCAGCCGTGCAAGCAGTGTTG
>CAYYHN010000279.1:0-2507 GCA_964471245.1 uncultured Rhodothermaceae bacterium
CCTGAGGCAAGATGAACAGCTCGCGGTGCGACGTAGTGTGGCGGCCCCGGCTGTCGTCTTCGCGGACGGCACTGGTTGCTTGGTGCGTCGTGCCCAGAAGGCCATTGACGAGCGTCGACTTGCCAACGCCTGACGAGCCGAGAAATGCGACCGTCTGTCCAGCAGCCACATACGGTTCAAGGGCGGTCAGCCCAGTTTGTTTGGCTGCACTCAGTACGTGAATCGCCACGTTGGGCGCAATGCGTTGCACTTCCGCGCGGCGTGCGGCAACGTCGGAGCAGAGGTCGGCCTTGTTGAGGAGCACCACGGGCCGTGCCCCGCTGCTGACGGTCTGCGTGAGGTAGCGCTCGATGCGCCGCAGGTTGAAGTCGTGATCGAGTCCACTGACAAGGAACGCCGTATCGATATTGGCAGCGATGACTTGTTGCCGGGTGCGCTGCCCAGCTTCCTTGCGGATGAACGCGCTTTGGCGTGGAAGCACAGCGTGCAGGATGGCTTGGTCATCGAACACGTGTGCCGCGACCCAGTCGCCGACAGCCGGACGATCCTCGGCGTCGGCGTGCAGGAGAGCACCAAGGAGGATGCCCTCTAGGACGACACTGCCCGTATGGACGCGGTAGCGCTGGCGGTCTTGGCGGAGGATGCGTACAGGGGTGAGGTCGGGGCGATTGAGTGCGTCGAAAGCGTGCGCGAATGGACCGCGCCAGCCTAAATCAGTAAGTGGCATGGGTATAAGATCGTTGCGACGGACCGGAGTGGTCCGCTAGAGACAAACCACATAAAACGCCTCTGCGCGAAGGCAGAGCGTGCATGGTGGTCAGAGAAGACGTGCAAATGTGCTGCTACGCACGCGGCGCAGCGCAACGATCAGGCGACAAGCATATGCGTGGTCGATAGGGAAGAGGCGCGGAGTGCGCCTTCGGAATATACAACATGCGGCGATGTGCTGCACCGGAAGCTTGTCCACCGCTGAACAACACTGTTCGCTTTCGAACAGCATGGTGAGGTATGACCTGCTTCTTTAGTACAATTGACGCAGATTCCGCCGGTTGGCATTCTCTTTGTCTTCCAAGCACGCGAATGTCTCCCATCTATCGCTGACTGCTCGATGCTTTTCCACAACCTGCGTCACACCCTTCGCCACGCCTCACGTCAACCCGGTTACACGGCTATCAACATATTTGGCTTGGCGTTGGGCCTTGCGTGCTGTATGCTGATTCTGCTCTACGTCCAAGATGCGATCTCGTACGACCAGATGCATAGCAAGGCGGATCGCATCTACCGGATAGAAACAGATCTCCAACAACCCGATCGGGTCGAGCGATGGGGGGCAACATGGTCGGGTGTCGCGGGACTGTTGCAGGAGCAAGTACCCAGCATCGAGACGGTTACGCGTGTGCAGCGCCAAGCCGAGCCACTCATCGCACGTCCTGGCACGTCGATTCGATTCTACGAGCCGAATGTGGTGCAAGCCGAGCCGTCGCTGTTCGAGGTGTTCGACTTCCCGATCCTGCAAGGCAGCGCGGCCGCCTTGGCAGAGCCCAACCGTGCCTTCCTCTCGGCCTCCACGGCTGCTCGCTATTTCCCCGATGAAGATCCCCTTGGGCAACTCATCACGCGCCACGAGAAATGGAGTACCGAGGAGACGACCTACGAGGTAGCAGGCATCATCGAAGACATGCCCTACAACGTCCACTTCCGCGCCGACATCATCCTCTCAATGGCGACCGATCCCGATGTCTCGGGTGATAACGCATGGCGCACCTTGGCGTTTACGTATGTGGTACGGCCGAATGCTGTTGCCCAAGATGATTTCGTACGTGCTATCGCGGATGTAGGTGGCATCCTCAAGGAAAGTAAAGAATATGTGCATGGGCTGGTAGCTTTCCCGCTCACGCGCATTCATCTGCATAGCACAAGCACCAATGAGATGACTCCGCAAGGCGACATCCGATACATCTATCTATTTAGTGCGATAGCGTTGCTTATCCTTCTGATCGCGTGCATCAACTACATGAACTTGGCCACGGCACGGTCGGCGCGGCGGGCAAAAGAGGTGGGCATTCGGAAATCGGTTGGGGCAGGCCGCTCGCAACTCATTGGGCAGTTTCTGATGGAGTCGGTACTGTTCACGCTGATTGCATCGCTGCTGGCGCTAGGCGTGGTGCAGTTGGTCTTGCCTTCGTTCAACACGCTGATGGACCGGGCTTTGGCCTTGCCATTGGGCAACGTCGCGCTGTGGGCTGGACTGCTTGGCGTAGGAGCGCTGGTCGGTTTGCTAGCAGGGAGCTATCCGGCTTTTGCGCTGTCCCTGTTCAATCCCGTGGCTGTTCTAAAAGGCGGCCTGCGTGTGCGTTCGTTGCCAGCGCTGCGCAAAGGTCTCATCGTGTTCCAATTTGCCGTATCCGTCGCGCTGATCGTCTGCACCATCGTGATTCAGCGTCAACTGACGTTTGTGCAGGAGACGCGGCTCGGCGTCGAGTCGGAGCAAGTGGCGATCGTGCGCA
>CAYYHN010000279.1:2517-6259 GCA_964471245.1 uncultured Rhodothermaceae bacterium
TGCGGCCACGTTTCGTGAGGCGCTCGCTGCGGTTCCCGGCGTACGCAACGTTGGACGTGGCTCGGGCGTGCCCGGCGAGCCTACGGCCATCGTCTGGTTTGGCGAGGGCGATATTGAGGACTTCGACGGCAATTCGCCCGTGTTCCAGATGTTTCAGGTGGGTCCACGCTTCACCGATGCGTTGGGCCTCGAACTCATCGCGGGTCGCGCCTTCGACGCCGAGCGCTTGGCGGATGCTGAAGGCGCGCTACTCATCAACGAGGCTGCTGCAAAGGCACTCGGCTGGCAAGATCCTGTAGGCAAGACGTTTAGCTACCGAAACGGCCAGCGCCGCACCGTGGTTGGCGTCGTCCGAGACTTCCATTACGAAGACATGCGCTCGGAGATAGGTCCTGTCATCTTGCAACTCAGCCCCTCGGCTCGGCGGTACTATGCCGTCTCGTTCCAGCAGACCGACGTGGCGGGCTTGCTAGCCGACATGGAGGCGACATGGGCGACGTTCTTGCCCGACCAGCCGTTCGAGTACTCTTTCCTCGACGAAGACTTCGCGGCGATGTACCGTACTGAGCAACGACTCGGGCAACTCTTCATGGTCTTCGCCGTCCTCGCCATCTGCATCGCGTGTCTAGGACTCTTTGGGTTGACGGCGTTTATCGTGCAGCAACGTACCAAGGAGATCGGCGTACGCAAGGTGCTCGGCGCATCCATACCTAACCTTTTGGCGCTGCTCTCAAAGGACTTCGTGATGCTCGTTGCCATCGCCTTTGTGCTGGCAGGGCCAGTTGCATACGGGGCCATGCATCGTTGGCTGGCCGACTTTGCCTATCGCACGAACATCGGTTGGGAGATCTTTGCGATGGCCGGTGGGGCAGCCCTCGGCATTGCACTGCTGACCATCAGTGCGCATATGGTACGTGCTGCCCGCGCGAACCCTGTCGAGAGTCTACGCTACGAGTAGGCACGACTGGCGATAAAAATGAAGGGTGGTGACCCTAAAAGCAGGTCCTTTGCACAACTGTAAGGTAGGAGCGTGTATGTTCAGCGCTCCTACCCTACAGTTTTATATCAAGTCTAGCATTGAGGTCTGCCATGAAGTCTGTTTGGTCTGCTACGCTCGGTCGCGTAAGCCTTGCCTGTGCTGTGTTGGTGCTTGTCGCGGGCATGCATCCACATGTGATGTCGAACTCCGGCGTCGTATTCGAAATCGAGACCACCTACCATAGCACCGCTGAACCGCGCGTCGAGAGCACAGAAATGTCTGTCGCGGGGAAAATGCTCAAGATCGGAATCTTGCCGAGCAATGACCCTGCTGACTCGAAAAGCGATGCCATTTTTCGGGGTGACCGTGGTGAAATGATTGTGGTTGATCATGGCTCCCAGTCCTACATAGTGATTAACGAGGCAGCTTTGGAAGCGATGGTGGGGCAGATGACCGATGCGATGGAGGAGATGCGTAGTGCGATGCAGAACGTGCAAATTCCGCCCGAAGTACTCGCACAAATGCCCGAGACGGAGCGCAAGCGCATCGAAGCACTGTTGAAACAGCAGCAGCAAGGAGCTATGCAGCCCCACACGATGGGCGGTGGCACCGAGCGGCCCGTGCGCGAATACCGGCGTACCGGTGAGCGTGGGCGGCAGCATGGCTACCCATGTATGAAATACGAGGTACTGGAAGATGGGAAAAAGGTCCAGGAACTTTGGGTGACCGACTGGGACAACGTGGATGGCGGCGACGAGGTTGTGACAGCGTTTGAGGCAGCCGCCTCATTCTTCGAGGAGATGCAGGCTGCACTCGGTGATGCCTTTGGGGGCAACTTGCCCCTTGGCGATTCGGATACCTTCTTCGGGGAAATGAAAGAGATCGGAGGCTTTCCCGTCATCACCCGCGAATTCGATGACTACGGCTCCCTCGAATCCGAAAGCGTCCTTCGCTCTTCCCGTCGGCAAACACTTGATCCCGACGCCTTCGAGCCACCAGCAGGCTACAAGCGGCAAGAGATGTTTGGCGGACGATAGATGCCTGCTTGAATCGAGAGGTCTATTGTTCAATTTGTGCGTCGGAGCCATGTTACATAAGCTCGTGTGTGTTGCAATGATCCTTGCCTTTTTGGTGAGTTGCCTTGCCTTGCCTGCATCTGCGCAAAAACGTAAGGGTTTTAACCAAGACCGGACAACAGGCGACTGGGTCGTCGAGCATGCTTCTGGAGATCAAGCGAGCCCATCAACCGTACGGTTCAGGGTTACTCCGCGCGGCAAGGCCAGCATGGAGCATGTGGTCACGCAAGAGAAGGGTCCGCAGACCGTGGTTGAGGTGTCTGTGCAATACACGGGGGTGACTTTTTTTAACGATCAGAACGGCAATGGGCAACCTGAGCCTCGGGAAGTCACACAATCCCATTCGCTGACTACGGTTCCTTGGAGCATGGCGCAGACGACAGCCCAAAAGTGGGGGCAGCAAGTAAGCATGGTTACCGCGAGCGATGCGGCCAATGGTTTGGCGCTCACGTTCACAAATCCCGGAAGCACACAAGGCCTCGGGCGCGATATCGGTTTTGTAAGCTGCAAATCGGCCAGCAAACTAGACTTTAGTCTCGAGTGGCCTGCCAACTCCACTGCGTCGTCGGAAATGGTCTTCGAGTTTGTGGTTCAATGGACGGTCGATTTAGCTGCCATGGCTCATGATGGGCTTTCGAGGATCCCCGATGTAAGCACAGACCTCGTAGAAGTGAATGGCGAGGCGACCGGTGTGCATCTTCATGTTGGCGATTCTTCGTTCATGGTTGCCTTTCCAAGCGTTGCATACTTGGAAGATGGCAACGATCACACGGTAACCCAGCCTGTCCATATCGACTTTTCTGAAACGAGTATGGATGAGCAGACGTCAGGCTCTGTCACGTTAATTATGGGACTCTCTTCGGACCATTATTCTGAGCGAATTACCATCGACCCTATTTTATACACCAATGCCTGCCTGAGATAAGCCGCAAGACCTTACTGATGGCATGTTCACGCCACAGCACCAGCTGACGACGCACGACGTGTTAAGTCAGCCGTGCTAGAGTAGGCCTATTCGAATACCTACGACGTTGCGCTTGCCCAACTGGTCGAGATGGTCGTGCGGGTGCCTTTTACTCGCTTTGTCCAAGCAATCTTGGTTCAACCTTTTGGGGTATAGCAAGGATCGAAATGGTTGATGGTATGGGGCGCGACGTTGGCATCGAGACCCAAAGGCCAACAGCCAAGAGCCAACGGCCGCGGCGCTCCGCAACGAGGCGCTCGAATGCCATCAACTAGTTCGAGCGCCGCTATATCTCAGATAGGTCTGCTTAGTAGCATGTCCACAATCGACGAAATGGCTGCCGTATACCGCAACGTAGGGGAATTCGAGGCATGCGAAGATGTACCCATTCACATCGAAGGCGATGGCAGCCTCATCTCGTTACTGCGCGCCTTAGTGCAAATGTAGAGTTTGTGATAAGCTTCGCTTTTCCTGCACGGTTTTAACACGCTTACGTCGACGTAGCTTTCTTCGTATGATTTAATTTGGAACGAACGTTCTGTTTTTCTATTCTGTTTTGGAACGATCGTTCTTTTTCTAGATAGCTCAACCATTCCGTCATGAACCCACGTACACAAACCATCTTGCTACGCATCGCTGCCGTCTTATGGATCATCTGGGGGCTGGTGCACATCCTTGCAGGTGTACTAACGATGAATGCTGTCATTTCAGGCGACATCGCAG
>CAYYHN010000280.1:0-6253 GCA_964471245.1 uncultured Rhodothermaceae bacterium
CGTTTCTCGCCGAGCGGCGCCCCGAGCTCGATGAAGCGGCCCGCCACGACCTCCCGACCGCGGCGGCGCCGACCGCCTGCAGTTTCGCCGTGTCACGCATGATCCGGTCATCGAAGGCGCGACGCTTGCCGCTATTGCCGAGGCACGAGGGCTGACGCCCATCGCGCTCACGCTCGACCTCGTCCGAGCAGGCGGAGCAGCCGTCGTCTCCTTCAACATGGACGACGGCGATGTCGTGACATTCATGCAGCAGCCGTGGATGATGACCTCGAGCGACGGCACGCTGGTGCCGGTGGGCTACGGCGTACCACATCCACGCAATTACGGCAGCTTCCCGCGCAAAATCCGGAAGTACGTACAAGAAGATCGCGTCCTCACCCTCGCCCAAGCCATCCATTCCATGACCTACCTCCCCGCTACCGTCTTCCGCATCGCTGACCGCGGCCACCTGCGCGTCGGTGCCTTCGCCGACCTCGTCGTCTTCGATCGCGCCCGCCTACGCGACCACGCCGTCTACACCGACCCGCACCAATTTTCCGAAGGTGTCATCCACCTGCTCGTTAACGGTCGGTTTGCCCTTCGAGATGAGCAGCTTGGCACCCTAAATGGCCGCGTGCTTCATCGACAGGAGTAGCCTCCTTTGGAAGAAGCACATTGCTACAACAGCATCAATCGCAGCAGTAACACGACCAGTATACCTGCTCCACCCGCGACGGCTGACCCTATTGTTTGCAGCCGGTAGGCTTGCGGCACCGTCATCCCCGAAAACTGGCTGACGACCCAGAAGTAGCTGTCGTTGGCGTGCGAAACCGTCATCGCGCCTGCTCCGATGGCAAGCGTCGCCAGTACCGGCCCGAGCCCTTCGGCCAGCCCAAGCGTACCCAGTGCCGGACCAGCTAAAGCTGCCGTGGTGATGATGGCTACGGTCGAAGAACCAAGCGCTGTTTTGAGCGCTGCCGCCAGCAGAAACGGCAGTAAAATGCTGAAGAGGCCGAGGTCCAACCCACCTAGCGTCGTGCCCAAATAGTCACCAATGGGTGTTTCGCGCAGGACACGTCCCAGCGCACCACCTGCACCGGTAATGAGGATGATGGGACCCGCTGTCTTGAGTGCATCGCCCATCCACGCACCGTAGACTTGTGGGCCATGGGCACGCGCGATCCAGATAGCCAATCCAGTACCAAGGAGTAGGGCCGTATTCGGGTTGCCGAGGAAACGAAGCCCTTGAGCCAGCACAGCATCGCCCAAGGGAGCCGTAGGCCACGCCGCCACAGATTGCGCCGCGATCAGCACCATCGGCACGAGAATGGGCAGAAACGTCAATCCTTTGGACGGTGGCGGTACTGTGGGTGCGACGACGACTTCTTCAACAGCCGTTTCTTCTGCTGGAGGCTCCAGCACAATACGGCGGCCCATGTAGAGTGCGAAGGCATAGACTGCCAGCAGCACGGGCACGGTCGTGACAAGGCCAAGCAGAATGACCAGCCCAAGGTCCGCACCGAGTTCGCCTGCCGCTGCTATCGGTCCCGGTGTCGGCGGCACGAAAACATGCGTGGTGTATAGGCCCATGCTGAGCATCACGGCGAACGTAGCAACCGGCGCTCCTGAGCGGGCTGCCAGTGCCCGGTTCAGCGGCGACAGGATGACGTAGCCAGAATCGCAGAAAACAGGGACAGAGACGACGGCTCCCGTAAAGCCCATCGCCAGTGCAGCATGTGCCCGTCCGGTCCAACCCAGCACGGCCTCGGCCATCACCAATGCCGCACCACTGCGCTCGAGGATGACGCCGATCATGGTGCCGGCCGCAATCACGATGCCGATGTAACCAATCGTGCCTCCAAATCCATTCGTGATCGCCGTCACCGTCTCGCTGGCAGGCAACCCAGCCGATAGGCCTAGCCCGTACGCCGCCACAAGCAGTACCAGAAAAGGATGGATCTTCCAGCGCGCCGTCGCCACGATGATGAACACGACAGCAACGACCAACAAAAGCAGCAGCAGAGGACCGGACATGGACAACGATGAAGCGTGAAACGATGCCGTACAGCATACACAATCCCAAGGAGCATCGCCAAGGGGTCACAAAGCCATGGGGCGAAAGCCTAGGTCGCTAGGACATAGTGTAGGTTTTGCGCATGACCTCTAGCTCGTTGGCCAGCAGAATGGCGGTATACGTGCCGGCAGGCCAGACACCATCGGTGCCACATTCGGAAAACAGCCCTGCGACAGATCCCGCTTCGCGCACAATCGTCGCTGGATTATCGCAGAATGGAACGCCATCCGGTTTCATCACCACATAGCTCCACTCCACTTCGCTTAGCTTGCCCACCGGCATGACGCGGACCTGCGCATAAAAAAAGACCCGCTTCGCTTCCGTTGGGAACGCAATCAGGCCCCGTATGGTGTCGTAGTCTATTGTTGCTGTCTCGCCTTCTGTTTGGAAGAATTTGGAGGAGACGAGGGTAAACTTTAGGCTGGTCTCCTCGCCGCCCAAGCTACTTCTAGCAAGTTTTCCATCACGTCGGTTACGGTTCTCGCTCTCGTACGCGATCAGGCCGACATATTGGTTAGGCGTGATATCCCCGCGCGCCCGAGCGAGGCACAGGCGATATTCGATAGCGTTGAAGCCACGCACATCCGATGGAAGTTCGTTCCTTAGCCGCTCAAACTGCCGAGATACTTCTGCCTCTGCGTTCACTACCTCAACAATCTTTCCGATGGAGGCTGACACCTCTGCGCCATCCGAAACAGCGCGGACATCGCTGGCGTGAGGTACGCAGTCTGCCTCCGTCATGGGCTGCTCTGATGCATCTAGCGCTGGTGGAGTAACATCCTTTGTGTTGCTGCAAGCCGCAAGCAGAGTAAGCAACAGAATGGGCAGGACTGCATGTTTCATCTTTCTTTGGGAAGGTGATTCAGGAAGCCTCAGATGATACAGGGCTTCCCACATAATTGTGACGCCCTGTCGTATAAAGTTAAGATGGGTTTTGAGGAGAACGCCAATCATTGTACCAGCGGCAACCACGATGCCGATGTAACCAATCGTGTCCCCAAGCCCATACAAAAACGCCCCGATACCCTAAGGCGTCGGGGCGCTAATAAGATCGCTTGTCCGGCGGCGTCAGATGGTGGACGTGCCGTTTGTGTGGAGCACAGGCTCTCGGTCGAGGGCGTGTGTGGGTGCCGAGCGTTGCTGCTCAGTAACGCGCGCCCACGTACGCTCGGAGTAGTCGAAGAACGGCTGCTTGTGGTTGAGCCAACCAAAGTGGAGCACGTAGGGTGTGACGTTCATGTAGTCGCCCCGGCCGGGTAGGCGCGAGAAAAAGCTAATCAGCACGTCGCGCAATCCGTGGTTGGGCAGACCGCGCAGCGAGTAGACGAACGCGTCCGAGTAGTACCGCACGCTGACATGGTCGAAGTCGTCATCGTAGGTAGCGAGACCTTCGATGAAGTCGAGCTGCGGGCTGTTGAAGCCTTGGAACCACGGAAAAATGGGCAGGTGCAGATGGCTCATTGCCATTGCCATGCTCCATTCGCACGATTCTTCCGTGCGCCCTTCGTTGAGGCGGCTGCGGAAGTGCGTCTCGTCTTGGCGGCTGAGGTAGTGCGCGGCAAGGTCGCACACTTCGCGTGTGAGCGCCACGTCGGCGGCGTAGATCATGCCTGCCTGCACGCGGGGCAGGTGTGTCAGCCCAAACTTGCGCATCGTGGTGCGGCGGCGGTCCAACACGTAGTCGGCGACGATGCCTAAGCCTTTGGGGCCACCGAAGAAGAAGTCGGAGCGGGCTTGGCCGGTCGCCGTGAAGTCGAAAGCCGAAAGTTGTCGCCAGAGTGGATCGGGGTTGCGGCACCATACCATGTCGGCATCCACAAACAGGTTGCGGTCGAATGGCATGAACCGATGCAAGTAGTGCTTAAACCCAACGATGGAGCGATGGGCTTCGGGCAGCACTTCGAGCACCTCGAAGAGGGTATCGAGGCCGTAGCGTTCGAGTAGATCGCGCTGGTCCTCAGAACAGTAGAGGGCCACAGGCCGTGTCTCGTCATGACGCCGAAGCGTCATCACCGAAGCCACGGCATGCTGAGCGTACCGATCCGATCCGTACGCGTGTAAGACGTATCCTTCTACGGGTTGAGGCATCATGTCGTCCTGATGGAGCAGCTTTCGCTACGAATCCTGTCTGTACGCCACGCCTCGCCCATTGGTTCTAAGAAAAAACAATGAGCCTTTTCCGAACTACAAGGAAGGTGGAAGCCGAAATTAGGCCCCTGGTACAGCAGGAATCAAGCTCCGGAAACAACTTGGTCGCGCTTCTTGCGGAGGCTCTTCATGAGCGTCTCGAAGCCGCGTTTGCGCACGACCGACTGGAATGAGCGGGCATAGCCTTCAGCCGTGCTCACTTCATCGAGGATGATGTCATCCACCATCCACTGGTCGTTCCGGAAGCCGAGTTTATATTCAACAGTAATGGGATTTTCTTTGTAGACCGTCGAGGTCACCACATGGGCGGCGTCACCTTCCACGTCGATGTTTTCATACGTGACGGCTGCGCGGTAGGGGTCGAGGTCGGCGAGTGACTGGCTGCGCACGATCTCGCTGAAGACCTCGACGAACTCGGTGCGCTGGGCCTCGGTGAGGTCGGCCCAGTGTCGGCCAAGGGCCTGCTGGCCCATCGCCTCGAAGTCGATCACGTTGTTGACGAGGTCGCGCAGTTGCTCGCGTTGGGCGTCGGTGAAGTCGCCTTCGCCTTGGAGCATCGTTTTAATCTGGGCATCACGGCCTTCGAGCATCGCCTGGATCTCGGCGGCGCGGTCTTGGGCATGGCTAGGCAGTGCCAGCAGCGCCACCATGGCGAAGGCGGCGAGGAAGGTTGTGTAGCGTTTCTTGAACAGGACAGCAAGCATGGTTGTCAGCAATCGTAGGTTATAGCGTGCAAAAATCAGCTTAGTTGAAGCTACTGCACGGCTAGTCAACAAGCGTGCCGGATGCGATGTCGCGTGTCAGGGTTCCCGTGGCTTTCATCAAACGAAGGACCGCAACGTTGTAATCGCGGACGGCTTCGTGGCGCTGCGCTTGCAGCGTAAGGTTGGCGCGGACGGCCCGAACGAGGTTTTCGGTATCGCCAATCGCGAGGTCGAAGTTAACCTGTTCGGTGCGCAGCCATTCTTTGCTGATGCGCAACGCTTCTTCCTGCGCGTCGAGCGCGGCCTGGGCAATCGTCAGGCCACGGTAGGCTTCCTCAACCTCGAACAGCACAAGCTGCCGGGCTGCTTGCGCCTGGAAGCTGACTTCGTTGCGCTGGGCTTTGGCCTGCTCGACCTTTGCGCGCGTCTGTGCAAAGTTAAGCTGCAATTGCATGCCGAGTCCTGCACGGATGCTGCTGCCACGTAAGCCGTCGCTAATGTACGGATTGGGTTGCCGGAAACGACCGGGTGTACCCGAAGCCCGGTAGCGCGCACCCAAGAACAGCTTGGGATAGTAGTCGGAGCGTGCCACGTCCACCAAGGCCTCGCGGGCGGCCAATCCAGCTTCTGCCTGCGCCATTTCAGGTCGGTGGACGAGCGCTTCCTCAAAATAGTGCTCCATTGCCAGCGGTGTAAACGTAATCGGCTCTAGGAAACGGTCTTCGGCTGTAACAGGGGTGCCATCAGGCAAGAACAACTGCCGCGCCAATGCCGACTGCGCTAGCCGCTGCTGCTCCGCCACTTCCACCACGCGCCGACGAAACTCCTGCTCGGTGATCTGTACTTCGAACAGGTCGGCATCATCTACATCTTCGGTACCTTCTTGCAACAACCGGTCGATCTCCTCCTTCGCACGCTCCACCATATCGCCTGCTTCTGCTGTAAGGCGCGCCAGCGCATTGGTCAACAGCAGATTATAGTACAACTCACCGGTCCGTGCGGCAACTTCAATCGCTTTGCCTTCCATCTCGGCTGCTTCCAGCGCAACGCCGTGCCGTGCCGCGCGGATGTTGCCCCCCAGTTCGCCCCACGTATAAATGGGCTGCAGCAGTTCGGCTTCCACTTGGTTGAACATGCTGAGGTCGTCCCAATCGTTGCGCACCGCTGGGTCGAGGTACAGTTCCTCGGTAGGTACATCGTTGGGATTCGACACCGTAGGGGCCGGAGCATGGGCGGACGTAGCGGTGAACTCTGTGAGGAAGCGACTGGCACGTGCTTGTCCAAGGCGCGCCGCTGCAAAATCGCGCTGCGCCCCGATCTGCCCGACCTCAGGGCTTACATCCAGTGC
>CAYYHN010000281.1:0-2450 GCA_964471245.1 uncultured Rhodothermaceae bacterium
AGAATCGCAGCCGCGGCGGCATCGAGTTCCAGTTCGACGGCAGTGGTGCGAACGTTGAGGGCATCCACGTCGTCGGCCACGCCATCAAGCGCGCTCGTTGTGGCACGGAGCAGGATCGCCGCTTCAGCAGCGTCGAGGTCAAACTCCACCGTGTTCAGCCGCGTCTCGAATTGGCCTTGATCGGTTTCGATAATCGAGATCGCACTCGCGTTGGCATCGATCCGTCCGGCCTCGACACTGAGGCTTGCATACAGCGCAATGATGTCGTCGTCATTGGCCTCCACGTCGGCGGCCACAAGGTCAATGGCATCCTCGTTTTGCAGGATCGCCGTGCCTTGCACTTTGAGGTCGGTGTCGTGCCGCTGGGCAATGTCGGCGAGGCGTTCCGAGACCTTCATTGGGACGCCGCCCACCGTCAGCGCCTGCTGCAACTCGTCGGTCAATTCGACCAATGCAGCGCGGTCGATTTCGCTGAGCAAGCGACGCACTTCGAGCAGTTCAGAGCGGAGCGCGTATTGCTCGAACCCTTGCGGCGTCTGCACCGATTCGGTTTGCTGATACGCATGGGAAACGCGGACAGCGGTATCGACTGGCAGGTCGAAATTGAGCGGGATGACGTTGTCCGGCAGGCCATCGGGATCAAACGTCGGCTGCTGCTTCGAGACCTGAACGGTGTCTACACCACGCGCCGCATCAACAGTGGTCCAGCACTTTTTCGTGGTTCCATCGGGGCGCACGAGCGTTAGTTGCGAGCCCTTGCGAATGAACGCCGTTAATGGCGTCACACGGAGCCATAAGCGCGGGTTGAGGCTGCTGACAGCGAGCACCAACACGGCAATGGAATCCGCAATCAGCGACGTGCGGAATGCGTCCCGCGTGAGCGTGAGCGACGATTGCACCTGCTGATCGGTGGACGTGATGCCGGAGCCGAGCCACACGGCCTCGGTCAGCGTCACCGGCTCGGTGCGGAGCACATTGTCATTGCGTACCGCATCGGCTGCCAGCGTGAACAGCGTGCGGCGACCTGTAGCGCGGTTGATCAGCGTGAGGGTTTTGCCTTCCTCGAACGCCTCGAACGTGTCCGAGAGCGGTTCGATAGGGATCTCGGTGATCTCGCCCGCGAGCATCGTGGCACGGGTGCGCACAATGGCTTGTTCGAGCGCAGCCACGATGCCTTCTGCGCGCTCGATATACAACTCAATAGGAACGCCGCTGTCGAGGTAAATGCCCGCCCTCGATTCACGTTTGATGTCGGCAGACGTGAGCACGGATGTATCCGATACCTCATGCCACTCGCCATCCATTTGGCCGTTGGACAGATCACGCGTCAACTCGTAGGCCATGTGGAGACGGCCATCAATGACGAGCGTCGAGAGCCCCACAAGGTCGCCTACCCATGCGGCTTGGTAGCGGCCTCGGAACCGCTGTTGCGGCACACGTGCAGCGCGTAGGCGCTCCTCTGCTAGCACCTCCCCAAAGTTGGTTCCGGTTGGATCTTCATCGACAGCATACGGCCCACGTTTCCAATCGCTCGCAATGGAGCCATCGGCATGCAGGATCGCACCAGCGTTGAGCACCGTTGGACCCTGACCAAATATACTCTCGTCGGCTTCGTCCTTGGTGATGCCGACCTCGGTATTCTGCACGATGTACTGCGTGGCAGTCCAAAGCTCCTCACCTTCACCGAACTGCGGGATGCAACTCACGTCGTCCCAAATAGCCCAAATCTCGTATGGTTCAAGCGGTCCGTCTTCGGGTTCGGCGTCGTCGGAACTTGGGGTTGCACGGTTGTCAACGACAGGGCCGAGATACGTGACGACCGGGCCGTTCCCCGGTGGGATGTCGGATTCGATCACCACACCACGAAAGCCCGCGCTGGTCGCAGGTGTTGCAATCCAAAGTGGGGTGGCACTTTGCGCCCATGAGCCATCCGCTTGCAGCCAGTAGCCGCCACGGCCACGCGCCCAAAACATGGTGCGGGGCGACTGTGTATCGGTGGGCCTACCCTCGCCGGTGTAGCCATAGCGCGCACGCAACGCATGCTGCAATTTGCCCCCTTCAATCTGTATGATTTCGGGGCCGGTAAACGTGCGGTAGCGCTGACCCGCATAGAGCAATAGTTCCGCGCTGTCGGCATCGAGCCCAGCGAAAAACCCCTTGATCGCCATCGCGGTTGTCTGCACGCTTTGACCATCCTCCCCGGCTTTCTCAACAGGCCACGAACGGAAGTCACTATCGAGAAACGGCGGGATGTTCGACTTCGTCCAACCGAGGTCGTATACAGAACCCTCGAAGTGACCATTTACGAGCGAGTCAATAGCGCCGTGGTTGTACGTGCGCGAGGCAATGCCAAGGGCTTCGGTTTCGTCGATGCGGCCACCGGCGAGCGGTCCATCGGGCGTGGTGGCCGCTTTGGTGATGACCCTGCCAAGATAGGCACCGGTGTTGTC
>CAYYHN010000281.1:2469-6250 GCA_964471245.1 uncultured Rhodothermaceae bacterium
CTCGGTGTTGCGGTGCAGAACGTGCCATGCCCCAAAGCGCTGTGCCACCATCATTTGCATGTCGCCGAGTACGCGCACCAACGCGTCGTAGGCGTTCGGAGGGGTACCATCTTCGGCATTGAGGCGACTGCGGTCGATGGTGATCTCGGCGAGTGGATTCGTGTTCACCGTGAGCGGGTGCGGATAGTGACGCGGAAACACGAGCACGTCGAGGCCGAGGCCGGTGAGACTGAGCAGTTCGATCAGCACGTCGAGGATGCTAGCACGGTCGCCGTTCTCGAAGGCGGTACCGCCGTTGTCGTAGAGGACGTTTTTCAGCAGGTGCAGGCCGTCGCTTGCCTGAAGCGTAAAGCCAGTACGCATGGTGTCTGACGAAGCAGAACGAAGCGCAGGCAATACATACCCATGCCACCAAGGCGAACCATCGCGTTCTACAAACACTTTCAACTGTGCAGGTGAGGCGTCACGGATCAGCGTTTGCAACGCGTCGTCGTCGTCGCTCAGCTTGAGTACTGCACGCGAGGGTACCAATTGGGGGAAACGGCCCGCTTGCGCAGGACGCCAAGCAACATGCGGACGCGGCCCCAAGAACATGGGTTGTGAAGCGCCAGTTGCCCCGTCTTCCAACACGCGGATGGTGTAGCTCGCATCGCCCGGCTCGGTGGTGATATGTCGGATGGATACGTACGCCATCAGACCCACCCCACCTGTACGTTGACCTCAGCGGAGCGGCTCAGGCCCTGCTCAATGTCGCGCACGTCTACTACGTGCGTCATACCACGAATCGCACGCTCCAACGTGTCAAGGCGTTCGACAACAGCGCGAGTGTCCATGCCCCCGGCCTGTGCGGTGGGCGTCTGAACGCCACGCTGTGCCAAGCGCACCACAGGTGCCGCATCCGGGCGCATCGCCATCTTAAACGTCCCTGCGTTCATCGCTTCGAGTGCGGCGCGGTAATCCCGCGTAGCACGGGCGTTCATGACAAACTCCGGTCCTTGCTCGTTGACCTGAATCAGTTGCTGCCCGCCTTCTACGAGGCCACCCTTTGCAAACTTGGGCACAAGGCGGTCAAACAGTGCTACGAGACCGGCGGCCAATGGCGGGCCGAGAAACAGAGCCGCAGGTCCGAGGCTTGACAATGCGTTTGCAATGGTCACAGCCAATCGCGCCTGAATCTCTCGCTTCAGTGTGTCGATGATTGCGTTCCCTGCTTCTCGGACAGACTTAGCTTGGGCTACGTTGTTGGCTACCGCTTGCCCCAATGATTTTGCACGCGCCTGCTGCAATTGCGCCTCGGCCTCCATCTCTTTCGTCTTCGCCTCAATCGTGCGCTGTGAACCCGCTTCCATCGCGGCGGCCATGTTCTCGGCGGCCTGTTCAGCAGCGGCAACTTGCTCGTCGAAGAAGTCGTCGTCCAAGTCAAACGTCAGCGTGCCATCAGCGGTAAACGCCTCATCGATTCCGAAGCTTTCGTCCTGCACGCGTTCGCGCCATGCGTCGAGTTCTTCGAGCAGCGTCTCGGCAAGCTCAGGGAAGTTCTTTTGGATCTGCGTCTTCTTCGCCTCGTACTCCGCATCAATCTGGGCCAACTCTTTGGCGAGCCCTTCCTGCATCAGGTTAAGGCGAAGCCGCTGAAGCGCCCGCTCGGCACGCTCCACGTCGGCAGGGTCACGCGTGGGCTTAGCAGGTGCGTTGGGTGCTGTCGGAACAGTTGGTGTTACTGGCGACGTGGATGGTGCAGAAACGCTATCTGTGCTAGTTGCCAGTGCATCATTGGCTTTCTTGGCTTCCTCTGTGGCCTGCGCATAGGCTCGCATGCGTGCTGCGCCATTTTCGAGACGCTTAATCATGCCATCAGCACTGGCATCTACGCGGTCAAGTGCAGCCTTCAGCAGATCAGCGCCGGGGACACTCGACGGCAGTACTTCAGCAAATCCACGGAGCTTGTCGAGAAAGGTTGTAAAGCCGCGAATGCCACGGGCAAGGAAGTCAAACAAGACAGCACCGGCATCGGCCACACGGTCCCGAAACTTCCACATGAGGCCAACAACAACGCCCAAGGCCGTCACGATTAACCCAATCGGGTTGGCGCGCATGGCCCAATTAAATGCGCGCTGAGCTAGTGCTGCGGCGTTGGTTGCAAGGGCCTTTGCCTTGGTGGCGATGGTGGCCCGGTGCATTGCCAGCTGATAGACACCTAGCGCCGTGGCTGCCAGCGCAATCACTTCTTTGTATTCATTGATGAACCGGGCTGCCGTACCAATGGCCGAACTGAACTGTTTGATGAGTTCCCATGCTGCGAGTACGCCTTTATTAAAGGACGCGATAGCCGCCTCAATTTCTTCGCGGTTTTCGCTCAAGAACTGCCCTGCCTCGGCTGTCAGTTCTTGAAAGATCGGCAGGAGTCCTTTCGCCACATCAAGGGCATATTCGCGCAGTTCGCCAACCGTGCGCCGTGCAGCGTTGGCCGTGCTGTCGGCGGTGCGTTCGTAATCACCCACGGCCTTGCCTGCGCGATCATACGCGAGTTGTAAAGCAGCAACGGCTTTGTCTTGCTGATTCAGGGCATCCGCTGATGCTTTCCCGGTCTGTGCAAGCGCCTTGGCCTGTATATCCGCTGCCGTAATCGAGATGCCGAATTGCTCGCGAATCGACTCAGTGTTGCCCACGATCACGCCACGCAGGCTGTCGATGCTCTGCTCGATGTCCTTGCCGGTCCGGCTAGTGAGGTCACGCGAGAGACGAAGGAAACGTTCGGTGAAGGCGGTGCTTTCCTCTTCGGCCATGCCGAAGCCTTGGCCGATCATGCCAATATTCGAGGCGATGTCTTGACCGAACGCGCTCGTTGCACCTGCGGTGATGCCGAACTCTTCGACGAAGCGGTCGAACTCGTCGGTGGTATTGCGGAAGGTGTCGTGATACGCGGCCTCGATGTCCTCGGCCTGCGTCGCCATCTCGAACGCGGCTTGCCCAACCTGCCCGATGACATCAATAGTTTTCTGCGCGGCTTGTACAAGCGAGAACCCAAGGGCGGCATCCATTGCCCGCTGAAAGCGCGTGCCCCCATCCTCGGTTTCTTTTACGAATTGACCAAACTCGTTACGCAAACGACCGTTTTCGTCACGCCATGTTTTGGCCTGCTTCGTGACGACGTCAAGCTTGTTGCCCAAGTTGTCGAACACCTCGATGGCATATTTGCCGCCATCAAGGGTCACTTTGATTTTGACATCTTGTGCCATCAGTCCGACCACTCCGCATGCATTGCGCGCATGCCTAAGTCGAACAATAATGCATCAAGGGGAAGGGTTCGCATAGCCTTGGACTCTGTCGGTGGCAAGGCGGCTAGTCCCTGAGAGAGCGGCACACCCGGCGCGCCTGAGCCTTGGAACAAGTGCTCCATGCCTTGCGACTCGACGTATACTTTGATCCGAGCATTTGCCGCACGAACTGCTCGCCCAACGTTCCCGAAGTAGACCTGTGCGACTGCACCAAGCACTTCGGGCTCAGTCCACTGTCCACCCGTCAGCAGCGCAGCCAGTGCGTCCGCATTGGACGCATCGAACGTAGCATCGGCGCGTGGATCACTGATGCCTTCGAGTACGTCATCAGGCAACAGGCCGAGGCATGTGCAGACACGGTCGAAGTGATCGAACGTGGGCGTGGTCGGTATGGTGAACTCGGAAGTCATGCGATAAAAAAGGCGTGCCCGGCAGCAGGGCCAAGCACGCCTTTGGGCGCTTTGCTGGGTGCGTTTGTGCTAGCTGATTGTGGTCGTCACCGG
>CAYYHN010000282.1:0-6249 GCA_964471245.1 uncultured Rhodothermaceae bacterium
CCGTATCTGTGGCCCGCGTCCGCAGCGTGTTCGATGCCGACGGTACCCTCCAAGATGACGCCATCGCTAAACAAATACGCAGCGTTGCGACGAATCTGATCGACTACATCGCGAGCACGACGAAGCCATGCGCGTATGGTGCCTTAGAGGACTCCGTGCGCAAACCGGCACCCAAGGCGTAGGGTGGCTACAACTCCAGTTTGGACCTACCAGTCCAAGCTGGATGAAACGAAGATTCGAGGAGACAAAGTGTCGAGGATGACTAGCAAAACACCTTCCCTTCGTTTCATCGACGCCTCGTCTCGTCCATTCAACCCATGTTTAAACATCGATCCAAACTTGGGGTGGCTATACCATCGTTCGGTTGCAATAGGTGGCGCGCTCGAACTCGCGGATATTGATCGAGAGGATGGGCACATCGGGTAGCAGCTCCTTGAGGCGCACCACGATCCGGCGTGACAAATCAGCCTTCTGGGCTGTAGTGCGACCTTCCATGATGTTGCCAAAGATGTGGAGGAAGTCGCTGTTTGTCGTCCCAACCCGATACGTCTGATACGACCGAATACGCACCTTGATGTCTTCGATAGCAAAAAGACCCGACGCGTGCGCGGTGTCGAAGACTTCGTCCATGAGTTGCCCGGAAGGAATGGCGTCTAGGACGGCTTCTGAGCATTCGATGATAAAGTGAGGCATATGATGTTGCAGCCAGGTCAGCGGTTATTATTGACAAAGACATAACCACCCTCGGTAGCGCCCCAGACCTGCACGCCGGTGCTATCGAACCCTTGGTCCCAGCTTTCGATACGGTCGGGGTGAACGGTGACAGATGAGGTCGCATAGGAAGCTCCGCGCAGGACGCTTTTGCAGGCGCGCGGAGCCGTACTACCAGACCATGTTCCATCGGATTGCGGTTCGAGGTAGACGGCGCAGCCTTCACGAAGCAAGAGCGAATCCGGCGAAAGACTGACCAAAGGGTCGGGGTCGGCCCAGTCGCCTGCGAAGCGCATGGGGTCAGGGAGTTCGTACACGATGCTGCGCACCCCAACGCCATCGGTACGTAGTTGGTACACGCGCTGGCGGTACGGCTCGTCGAGGGCAGACGCAGCGGCTTGCTCGACGTACAGCCACGGCCCGTCGGTGCGGTCAGCCCAGATGGGCACCATCTCCAGTCGGATGTCGAAGTAGGTCGTGTCGGCCTCGGCTTGGGCCGCGCTGGAGAAAGAGCCCGTCATCATTGTGGCTAGGGCATTCCGTTCCGCCGTGCGTTCGGATGTGGGTTCTGGAGGCGGGACGTTGGCATCAGATCTGCACGCGAGGAGCATGAAGGCTAAGCAGATCGGAGCAAAGAGACGAAGGAACATCGGCTGCGTAGGATGGTGGAGATGGAGCGTCAAGATACGACGTAGCCGTTCACGCTGTCACATATGGCTCGCCCCAAGTCTTCATGGCGGCGATGACGGGGAGCAGGCTCTCGCCTTTTTCCGTGAGCGAATACTCGACGCGTGGCGGCACTTCTGCAAAGACCTTTCGGTCGATCACGCCATCTGCTTCGAGTTCACGGAGTTGTTTGGTCAGCATCTGCTTGCTGATGCCCACGATGGCACGGCGCAATACACCAAAACGGTTCACGCCGTTGCTCAGCAAATACAGAATGATGGGCTTCCACTTGCCCCCAATGATGAGCAAACAGTACGTCACGGGGCAATTTGGAAGGATGGGGTCGGGATAAATATCCTTGTTCATCATCTAATTATCCAATGGTCTGTAAATACAGACTAGGTCAGTTTCGTTTAACTAGTTGCCATAAGCATACTTAAAAATGATCTTGGATACCAGTTTAACCTCCTTCATCTCGAAAACAAGATCATACCCATGGACAATCCTCGCACGTTACCCGAACTTCAAGCGGCCATACAAGGCACGTGGATCAGCCTCTCCGTCGAACTGCGCCCAACTGAAGACCGCACCGGCTCGGGTCATATCGAACCGACCTACCTGACGCGCTCGTTCACCTACGGTGCAAACGACACGTTCACCGGCATCATCACCATGTTCGGCGACAACTACGGGCAGATGCCGCTGTTCGAATTCGAGTTCAAAGGTCATCTCGTCTGGCATGGCGCCCATCCTATCGCCGATGGTGCGTTCTCAGTTGATTACGTCCTCGACGCAGGTTTTGGCGTGACGCCGCTGAACGACCAAGCTGCTGCGATGCTCAATGCGATGCCCGCCGAAGGCGTCGATCCATTCGAAGCCAACGTCAAGCAAGACATCCTCAAGAAGCCGTTCCCGCTGTTCAATATCGCCGAGGGCCAAGTCGTGACGGATTACGACCTGCTCTACCTGCGCGATGGCATGCTCTTCTTCGGAGCCAAGCACGTCGACGGCACACCGTTCGACAAGCCCGAGCGGCGGCCGCATCAGTTGCAGGTCCCGCTGGTGCGCGGCTAATCCAACACCTGCATCCACGGCGGGTGCAGCTCGGCAATCTGAGCAAAGACGGGGCACGCTGGGTGATGCGCGCCGGGGAGGTAGCCTGTGCTCATCAGGAACTCCCCGGTGATTTCACCGCCCGTAAACTTGAACGTCTGCTTGAATAGCTTGACCCATTCGGTTTTGCTGAGCGGATGGTGATGATCCAGCCACACCTTGAAGGAGCCATACGTCTCGCGCAATACCACAATGCGTCGTGCGTTTTCAATGGCCGCGTTCACTTTGAGGCGGTTGCGAATGATACCGGCATCGGCTAGCAATCGGGCACGGTCGGCTTCGCCATATGCCGCCACGGTGTCGATGTCGAAGTGGTGAAAGGCGCGGCGGAAGTTCTCTTGCTTCTTCAGAATGGTCAGCCATGACAATCCAGCTTGGTTGATTTCGAGGATGAGTCGCTCGAACAATACATTGTCATCCTCGACGGGGAAGCCGTAGACGTGATCGTGGTACGGGCCGTGAAACGGATGCCCAATGGCCGCGTGGCAGTAGCTGTTGGTGGGTATGGTTTCGGTGGGCATAGGTTCGGATAGCCAAGCGATAGGAATACGTGCTAAGATCGGACAATGCAGTGTCAGCAGTGCGTCAGAGGGAAACATGACGCGAGCGTGTGCGCGCGAAAACTTGGTCGTTCTACTCAGATGGAAGGGGAAACTACTGGTGCTATATGGCCGTCTGCACGTGCACGATTATCTTTGCAGCATGCACAGCACAAGCCTGTTCAGCCTTTCGCGTTCACCTTTTACGTACCGTCTTATGCAGTTCGAAATCACCTCCTGTGCCAGCGGCGACCCGGTCCCACACGAATTCGCGTTTTGCATCCCTGCCGACACGGGCCATGTGACGCTGGGTGTCAACAAAAACCCACACGTCCGCTGGTCGGGTGCGCCGGAAGGCACGCAATCCTTCGCGCTCATCTGCTGCGACACAGAAGTCCCGTCCGTTGGCGACGATGTCAATCAAGAAGGCCGGACCGTCCCCTACGATCTGCCTCGTGTCGACTTTTTCCACTGGGTATTGGTGGATATCCCAACCAACGTGACAGAAATTGCAGCAGGCGCAGCCTGTGACGGCGTCACGCCCAAAGGCAAACCCGTCGGCCCCACGACGCACGGCGTGCAAGGCCGCAACGACTACACCGCGTGGTTCGACGGCGACCCTGACATGGGCGGCACCTACGGTGGTTACGATGGACCGTGCCCGCCGTGGAATGACGAGCGTCGCCATCGCTACGTTTTCACGCTCTACGCCCTCGACGTGTCTTCGCTTGGATTGAAGGGAGCCTTTGGCGGCCAAGATGCACGAGACGCGCTGGCAGGGCATGTCTTGGCTGAGGCTTCATGGGAAGGCACCTACGCGCTCTATCCAGATGCTCATTAATTTGTCTTGGATATGAGAAGAAGCCTTGCCGGCTTGTGCTATATGCCTCCGCAGGTGCCAGAGTATCTTAGCGACTCCTGACCGTCATTAGGAGTAGTAGGTACTCACTCGCTCAGAGATACGCCGGAAAGCCCAAACAAAACGCCTAGTAGTCAAATGACCACTAGGCCTAAAAGGAAGAAAGTGAAGGGTTTACGTCGTTTTACTGACGATTGCCCTTCACTTCCTAAACCCCTCACGATACCAGAACTGTGATAAGCAGGCGGCAGGACCCTCCCCGACCTGAAGGAATGGTGCGTAAGTTGCAATCCATTGGTGCAAGCTGATCCCACCGCTAAGCCAGCCTACCCCGCCGGTGCGACACCGTTGTATTGTAGAGGTGTCCTGCCGCCGCTTAAACCTAATATCGACTTTTCTTGGTGACACTAATGCCGGGTGAGTCTGGTGTCACCTGTCAGGTAAACCACTACGCCTTGAGGATGCCTGCGGCAAGGACGATAGCCAATTGCACAAGCTATAGGCCATAACGAAAAAACCCGCCAGCGTAGTGCGAGCGGGTTAGCAATCAGGAAACGAGCCGTTGTGTTAGCTGGCAATGCCATAGCTTTGCCCGTGGGGTGGTCGGCGGCTCGCGAGGCGGTCGTGTCGGCGGATGTGCCGACGTGAAGCTGGGCCGCGATGGGTCGGGTCGCCTTGTGTCTCGGTAAAAGCTCGTGCAGCATCAAGGGCTTCTGTGGCCATCTTGAGCCAAACGCGTGCTTCCGGTGTCTGGTTCAGGTGCTGAACGACTTGCCGCCGCATTTCTGGTGCAAGTGCGCCGCTGATGAAAGCAGCCATCGTATAGTCGTCTAACGTAAAACCCTGTGCCATGATCAGCCGGAAATCCCTGTATGAAATAAAGTGATACAGCAGGTATCGGCCGTTGAGTAATACGAATTAAGCGTAGGCTGCAAAAAAATTTGTTTTTTATCGGGCTTCCATGAAGAGGGATAAATAGCATCCATACGCCACTCTATAGGAGCTATTTATCGTAGGTTCGCGTTGATCGTGATCATGCGATCGGTGGTTTATCAGACTAAATTCAATGCTAGGAAGGATCGGTTTCGAACTGTGGAGGGTGGCGCTGTACGGGTTGATGAAGGCAACAACGGTATCATGGTCCGTCTTACACATATCGTATTCCCCCGTTTTGGTGTACTACACCGCTTCAGCAATCTTATAGGCCATACCCCACTGCTGTAATGCTTGCAACGCAGGAACGAGGCGACTCCCTTCGTCTGTGAGCGAGTATTCGGTCTTCGGTGGGACCACTGGGTAGACTTCGCGATGCACCAAGCCGTCGGCTTCTAGCTCGCGGAGCTGCTGGGCGAGCATCTTGTGCGAAATCTTGGGCAGCCGCCGGCGCAACTCGCTGTAGCGTAGCGTGGCATTGCGTAGGTGCCACAACAGCAGAATTTTCCATTTCCCTGCAAGGCAACTCATGGTGAGTTCGACTGGGCAGGCAAACGAGCGGTCTTCGATAGTAAATGTGGCCATAGGACAGAATAGGTGATACTTACCAAAAAGGTAGTATACTACTTATTTGTGCGTTCTTGACGAAAGGCGAGTGTGTGTGCTAACATAGCTTCCAGTTACCAACAACACAACCAACACACCTCAAAAAACACCATGACTACGCAAACTGATGGCGTGAAACGCATCTTGATGGTTGTTGCAAATCCTGCAATATCCACGACGCTCGGCTGGCCCGTAGGCTTCTGGGCGAGCGAACTGACGCATCCGTATTTGGCCTTCACAGAAGCTGGTTACGCGATCACCATTGCCAGCCCTGAAGGCGGCCGCGTCGAATTAGACAACCTGAGCGATCCGCGTGACGCGAGCGGCTACTCAGCTGACGACTTCGTTTCAATGGGCTTCATCCATACGCCTAAGCTCATGGCTTTGCTCGACGCCACGCCCAGCCTCGCCGATGTCGCTGCTGCCGACTACGACGCACTCGTGGTCTGTGGGGGACAATCTCCTATGTTCACCTTCCCGACAGCAACGCGGTTGCATGCGTTGCTCGAAGCCTTTTACCATGCGGGCAAACCTACCGCGGCGCTGTGCCACGGGACGGCGGCACTCCTATACGTGAAAGATGCCGAGGGGCAGCCGCTTATCGCAGGCAAAACCATGACGGGATTTGCGAACAGCGAAGAGGATTATGCTGATGCGGTTGTAGGCCAGAAGGTGATGCCTTTTCGTATTGAGGATGAGGCGAAAAAGTTGGGTGCGAACTTTATCACCAAGGCGGCGTTCGCGCCCTTCGCCGTGCGAGAAGGGAATCTCATCACGGGGCAGCAACAGAATTCTGGGCGTGCTACAGCCGAGTTGGTGATC
>CAYYHN010000283.1:0-6203 GCA_964471245.1 uncultured Rhodothermaceae bacterium
TCCCATCGCCGTGAATCTCAATCCATCCACCAAGTCGCGTATTCATAGGGGGGTTCCTGAATTGTCGAGCAGACGTCTTGATGGCGCGGTATTGGCTTTCGGAAATCAAGCCTGCGGTGCGTCCGCGTTCGGCATCTTCGGGGCTGGGATAGTTCAGGACAAACGCTTTGTGGTATTTACTATACGGATTCTTCTTAGAAACAAAGAATACACCCTCTGGCGTACGCCAGTCATCAGGGTTTAACGTGCTTCCCCGTTGTTCTTTATCGTCAAAAAAGTTGTGGCCAAGGTCGGCCGGGAATGTGTGACGGAGGTGAATGCCTTCGTAAATGTAAACATTTTGTTCTGTCTTAGAGACGAGGATCCATACATTGGATAGCTGCCTAGGCCGCACATACCCTTGGGCACCATCGAGTGTACGGACCCGCACCCAATCTACTGCGCGGTCAATGACGTGCACCTCTTCACGAAAGCCGAGTGAGACATAGGGTGATTGAAAATCAGGCTCCCGATAGACCGTCACTTTCCGGTCAACCGTGTAGTGGAGCATTGCGTCGGAAATTTCCAGCCACGATGCACCTGAGGCAACGGTCATAGTACCCCGGACGCTCGATTGACTCATGACAGTACCCGTGAGCCCAAGACTGAGCAAAGCGTACACGCACATGGCAGAGGTGCTGTGATGTAAAGACCTTAGCAGGTTGAGCAACATAGAGGGCAGAAAGGTGCTGACCATCGGAACAATTGGTGGCAGAGCAGGCGCTAGCTTTGGGTTGTATTAGCGTAAGCAAAGCGTACGCCATTCATCAAGGGCGTGACAGCAATACGCCCTATCAATTTAAACGTTCGGATTCGTACACTAAAATCGAAAACCAATGCGAGTGTCGTGCTAGTTGCACGCACAAGATCTTCGGCAAATCTTGTTAGGTCGATGCCGAACGTAGCACGGTTCGGTGTGGTTTACATGTGCTCTCAAAGACTCTTAGTCTGTCGCTTGCATCGGCACGGTACCGTTTCATGTCTGCCTCCGAGGCTGTCCCATCATCTACTCCGCCACCACGGCTTCCTTGGTGGCGGCATCCCGGCTGGTTGGCTGTGGTGGCGTATGTGCTATTGGTACTGATTGTCAACCTTTTCTTGGGCCGATCTACAGACGTCCCTTCTCCCGGTATGCAGCAAGTAACGGTGATACCGTCGGTGGTGGATACCGTTTCAGCGTTACCTCCCGTGACGATGGCTTATCAGCGGTTCGGTACTTCTGGGCGGCCTGTTTTGCTGATATTGCACGATGACCGCCATGCTGCCGAAGCATTGCTGCCTCTGGCCCGCGCCTTGTCCGATTCTCTTGATGTTGTAGTGCCGACGTTGCCTGGCTTTGGGGCTTCTAAGCCATCTCCTGTAAACTATAGCCTGCGCACCCAGAGTCGCTATGTGCGGTCCTTTGTCGAAGCACTCGATCTCGCTCCCGTGCACGTGTTAGGCTATGGTACTGGCACCGCTTTAGCGCTTACTTGGTATGCTGCTGATACAACTGCCTTCCGATCACTTACGATGCTTGAGGGCATTGGTGCACAGGAATACTACCTGCTGGGTGACCATCGGCTCAACACCATGCTTTATGGCTTGCAAGCCAGCGTGGCATGGTTGGTACGTTATGCCACGCCACATGCTGGAATGATCGAGCAGTCGCCGCTGCGGAGGGCTACGGTGAAAGCCGGGCAGGACCTCGACTTGCGGCCTATCCGTTCCATTCTCACATCCTTTGCGCCTCCTGCCCTAATTATGCACGGCCGGGAGGATCAGCGCATCACGTTAGCTGCTGCTGAGGAACATCACCGCTTGGTGCCGCAAAGCCATCTCATCCCATTCTCTGGCGATGATACCGAAGCCCGTGCTCCAGATGCCGCTAGGGTTGCCTCCATTGTGCAGTTTGTCGGCAACGTAGAGGCCGGGCGGGCAACTACACGGGAGGCTGCTTCCTCTATGCGTACAGAAGCTGCCTCTCAACCTTTTGATGCCAGTCAACGTCTACCAGCTACGGGCTGGACCTATGTGACACTGATGCTGTTGCTTGGCTTGATGACGTTTGTCAGCGAAGACCTCGCGTGCATTGGTGCTGGATTGTTAGTGGCACGCGGAACGTTGCCATTCATCCCGGCTACCGTCATGGTCTTTGTAAGCATCTATATTACCGGTGTGCTCTTATTCTTATTGGGGAAATGGCTGGGGCGACCCTTTTTGCAAAAGCCTATGCTTCGCTGGCTCTTTAAGCCGGAGGCGCTAAATGCGGGGACGCGATGGCTTTCCAGTCGCGGAGGAATGGTGCTATTCTTAGCACGTTTCATTCCGGGTAGTCGGGCTGGCGTGTACATTGGGGCTGGGATCCTCAATATGGGTATCTTTCCCTTCTCTGTGCTCTTTCTTGCTTCTATCATACCCTATACACCGTTGCTTGTCTGGCTAACGATCCTGGTGGGCAACGAGATCTGGCCCTACGTCCAACTTTATCAGAACCTCGCCTTGCCAGTACTTGCTGCGATTTTGGTAGGGGCACTGCTCATTCGGGCATTTCGAAAATGGGTCGTACGCAACACCTAGCAAGTGGCCCTCAAAGCTGGTGTGAAAAAAGGGTGTGGTCGTTGCAGGTTGCCAACTGAGGACCGCCTATGAAATCGAGATGCGCTCTGCTAATTGAGATGCTGCACGGGTGAGTGCCTCGGCCAACAGACTATGCTGGATGGGTTTTGATACGTAGTCGTCTATGCCAACAGCTTCATAGCGGGCTTTTTCTGTATCCATGGCATTGGCTGTGAGGGCGATGATGTAGGGTTGGTGCGATTTCGGGATTACGCGGTGAATCCAAGCGGTTGCTTGTAAACCATCCATCTCAGGCATCTGGATATCCATAAGGATAACGTCGTAGGCCTGACGCTGCATAGCTTGGATAACCTCGCGACCATTGCTTGCAAGATCAGCATGGTAGCCAAGACGTTCGAGTAAATGCACGCCTACTTTTTGATTGACTAAATTGTCTTCTGCCAGAAGAATGCGGAGTCCTGGTGAGGTTTCTGTGACGAGTCTATGCGTAGTCTGCTGTTGGGATGATGTGTTGGCTGAATAAAGGCGATCACACATCCGGTCGAGATGATGCGCACGCAAGGGAAGCGGAAGGATATCTGTGGTTTGAATGGGTAAGGCCTGAACTAAATGAGGCGTTCGGGTAAACAGGACGACGGGCACTTCTGGAGGAATGGTCACCAGTTGGTCGAGGCAGTTGTGTGCATGGAGCCAATCTTCAGTGATCAATACCGCCGCTAAGTGCTTCATTGATGCAACGGCTTCTATACTGTCTCCATATGTTTTAGGAGCGATGGTAGCGAGACCACGTGCTTGCAAGGCAGTCTGTAGGCGATGGCGACGAAGACGATGTTCTGCAAGGATCAAGAATGGCTGTGTCGGACGTAACCACGTTTGTACTTCGGGTTCGGGCATTGGTGACAGCTCAGCAGCAAAGGTAAACACAAACGTTGAGCCCTCATTAGGGACACTTTGAGCCACTAAGGTGCCGCCCATCGCTTTGGCAATGCGGTGCGAGATGGCTAGGCCAAGACCTGTGCCGCCGAACCGACGGTTCATGCTGGCATCTGCTTGTGTAAACGGAGTAAAGAGGCGCTCCAGCGCTTCCGGGGCAATCCCAATGCCTGTATCTGTAATTTCGATGTGCAGCCTAAGCGTACCATCATCTTCGGAAGGTGCGGCCATCATGTGTACTTGGACTTCTCCACGCTCTGTAAACTTTACCGCATTGCCAACGAGGTTCACCAATACCTGCCACATACGTGTCGCATCGGCTGTTATCCAGCGTGGCACCTCCGGGTCGATCGTGTAGACGAGGTTGAGGTCTTTTTCGCACGCATTGGGGGCCACCAATTCCAGCACTTCTTCGAGGTTCACGTGGACGTCAAAAACCTGCTGCTCCAGTTCCAGCTTCCCCGCCTCGATCTTGGAGAAATCGAGGATGTCATTGATGATGGTAAGGAGTGCGTTGCTGCTGACACGGATGGTATCGAGGAAATCACGCTGCTCTTCATTTAAAGGTGTGTCTTGGAGGAGACTTGTCATCCCCATAATGCCATTCATTGGTGTGCGAATTTCATGGCTCATCGTAGCAAGGAAGTCGCTCTTGGCTTGGTTTGCCGCTTCGGCTGCATCCTTGAGCTGTGCCATGTCGTCGTATTGGGAACGGATCGTTGAGGTTTGCTCGTGTACCTTGCGTCGTAGCAGGCCAGCCCAAATCGAGACCAGTACTGCTAAGAAAACCAGACCGAGTACCAAAAACAGCACATGTTCCAAACCCCACCAACGCCCTGCCTTAAGAAGGTTTACATCCATCGGGGTGCGCAGCAGCAGCGAGTACGGATTAGCTTCAGGGACGGCTTCGTAGCGGTGAATGAAGTTGAATGAAAGCACACCCGTCAGCTCAAATTTACTGCCGGGACGTAGGCCGCCAATCCGATGCATGAAGTTTCTTTCTGCATCGGGGCTCGAAATAAGCGCTTCAAAGAGCACGCCATTCCGTTCGAGCGATAGCGCCATGCCGCTGGGATAAGGGCGTGCACCACGCAGTGTGGCTGTCATCGATACGAGTTGGGCATCGAGCAACGTGGAAATGGTGTCCGCAGCAGCAATAGATATCGGCGTTATCGAGGCAGTGCTGTCGGTCTTGTCGATGATCGCATCTGCAAGATGGGGGGTAATGGTGCCAGGTTCAGGAAAGCCGAAAGCATCAAGCCATTGTCCAGGCATCACAGAGATTGCGCGTTGGGGCAGTATGCGCACAGGACCACTCGAATCCTGCACGTAGATGATACCTTCTTCGGAAGCATGCGTGACAATGCCTTGGACCCGACTGAGTCCCATGGGTGCTCCTCCGGAACTGTATTGTAGGAGACTACGTGCGTCTCGCAAGGGGATGTCTTGAAGACCACGTGGACCGGGTGTCACGACGCGTATCCACGAGCGGTCGGGGACGCGAACGCTGATCCCTACTACCTGTTTACGTTCGTTGAAGATACCTCCGGCTGTTCCAGAAGCACTGAGCATGGCACCAATGAGCGTATCAGGGTTGATCCCACCGCGATGGGTGTTGACCAACAACTCGATGATATGGGTACCAAGGTCTACTTTGAGTGCTACCTTCTCGGCACCCTCCATCGAACTGTTCGTCGGGTAAATACCCCGAACCATCCCCTCCACCTGCACCCAACGTGAGTCTTCGAGGCCTTGGCTCAGGTAGTAGGGTGGGCGCTGTGATGGTGCAGGCAAAGGGCCTTGCTCAAGGACGCGTAAGGAATCAATACGGCCAATGTCTGGGGTGAACCAACCCATCGCTGTGCGCCCTTTGATGGCAACGCGCATGCCAGCTTCAAGATTCGGATAGGCCACCGGCACAAAAATGCCGTCGGTATTATCCTGCAAGAAAAAGCCAGCTCCTTCCGGTTCATAGTAGGTAACGATGCCCTCCACAGCAACAGTGTACCCGCGCTCGGCCTCTTCGGGCAGCAAGCTACGGATATCGGCTAGGGTGGTCAGCAATGGTAGCGCTTCCGGTGATTGTGCTACCGATTGAGCGTGCGCACCCAAAACGCTGATCGTCAACAAAAAAACGTGGATAGGTACATACCTACCACACAACAGAGGGGCTTCCATAGGTGAGCTGGATCACAGTCTCTGGGGTGGGTGTTGCTATCTGCAATAGCATCGTACGAGAAACTGAGCTATTAACCTAATGTTACGAAAAATTTGTTATCACAACATTTTTCAGAAATGCTCACTCTGGGGCGTCAGGTAGGCAGGGTATAGCTCTTGCTACCGACGATGGTGCATGCCGTGTGTCGTCAACGATATACTCAGTAGACACCTCACAGTTGGCATCAAGCCCGACTTGTTCAAGGACCCAAGCCGTTACGACGTGCTCGAATCGGTACCGGTCGTTTTTACCGCTAGGATCGGTAAACGAGTGGTTGACGTTTGGTATGACAATAGTCTCAAGCAGCTGTTGGTTCGGGATATGCTGGCGCAGTTGGTCGAGGCTGGCCTTCGTCGGCACTAACTCATCGTCTGCTGCAAAAAGTGAAAGGAGTGGAGCGTTAAGGATACGGAGTGCATCGGTGTAATCAGAAGCTGCCGAGTTGAACAGTGGC
>CAYYHN010000284.1:0-6190 GCA_964471245.1 uncultured Rhodothermaceae bacterium
CCAGCGCCGCCTCCTTCCTTCAGGAATACGTCGATGACAGCGGTAACCTCTCGCTGCAAGACAACCAGTCGATCTACTTGTTTGAACTGACGCACTATGCGTATCAGAGTTCAGCGGACTTCCAAGACTTGGTACTGCTACTCTCGCTCGGACAGTGCACCGGCGGCTCAGGTGGCGGCGGTTGCAACTATGCTAATGGCGGCACAGGGCCAGCTACAGGTACTCATGTCGATCCCAATAACTCGAACAAGCGCTTGATTTGCCACGTGCCACCAGGTAACCCTGAAAACGCGCATACGATTTCGATCCATCGTAATGCCGTTGGTACACACCTTTCGCACCATGACGACTACGATGGCCCATGCGTGTGTGGCCCACCGGATGGCGATGACCAACTTGGGATTCAAGAGCCCGACCCCGTACTGCTATCGTTGCAAGGCAATGCAGGGGTATACCACAGCACCGAAGCCATTGGCAAGTTGGCTGCGCGCATCAGTTCGATCGAAGCAGCGTCATGGATGGCTACTTCCGACCAATACACAACAAACTAGACGTCCTACCACTTCCTCCTTTTTGCTGTGATGGCTCGAATGGAGCCGCGCCGTGCCGTATGTTGGAGCCTTCGTGCATCTCACCAACCTACGCATGGCGCGGCTCCATTCCATTCCAGTCTTTTCTATCATCCCAGCTTTTAGCGTAGGACTGCTGGCATGCGTGCTGTGGATGGCATCGCTGCTTGCCTTTCACCACACCGCTTCGGCACAACCCCTTGCCTTTGGTTCCGCCGACGACCCCCGAGAAGAACTGCTTCGCTTCTGGTGGCGACCCGAGACAACGGTCGACCTGATGGGCGGCTTTTCGCTGATTGGAGCGCAGTGGCGCACCGCCTCCCATGCCACCGTCGATCTTGCCACACGTGCATTTACGGCACGGCTCGAAGGCACTCTCCGCGCAGGCTTCTACGGCACCTACGATCCCGACCTCGACGAAGCCTACGACCTCGTCCGCTTGCTCGCCTTTGCCCGCTACAATCCGCCCCGCCTCCGCGACCAAATGCATATTCGACTCGGACCACTCCAACGCGTACGCCTCGGTGCTGGTCAAGTCGTCAATTTCTTCAACAGTACCATGGCGTGGGATGAGCGTACGGTCGGTGTGGAGGCCATGTGGCGGGGGCCACTACTAGAGATCGCGGGCTTCAGCGACAAC
This sequence comes from uncultured Rhodothermaceae bacterium, assembly GCA_964471245.1. GTDB lineage: Bacteria > Bacteroidota > Rhodothermia > Rhodothermales > CAYYHN01 > CAYYHN01. The sequence continues at coordinate 1,210 of CAYYHN010000284.1, forward strand.
ATTCTAGTGGACGGCGTCACAGGTGGACGCATTGCACTCACCCCCTTATTCCGAGCACAGAACCGCATCCTGCGGACGCTTCAATTCGGCTTCAACGCCGTTTCGGACCTTTCGACCTACAACGACGAGGAAGTCGATGATTTAACTGCATTTAATGCCGACCTTCGGTTCCAAGCCATCGAATCAGGCGGATTTACCCTCTCTCCATTCGCTAGTTACGCCAAATACACGCACTACGGCGGCGGCATCTTTTTCGGGGCGGATTTCGCCAGCGAGAACTTCATTGACATCGCCCGTCTGCGGTTCCGCGTGGCGCTGCACTACAACGGCCGCGAATATCTGCCAGAGTACTTCAGCAGCTTCTACCCGGTCAACAATACACAGGCACGCATCCTCCAAGAAGCGAACCAAGATGGACCCGATGGACCACAACTCGAAGGCCTTGCGCTCACTGAAGCACCGGGCGGCAACGACATCGTGACGGAGTTGCGCATCCTGTTCTTTCGGCGGTTCGAGTTCTGGTACTATTTTCGGCGGCACTACAGCACGCAGCGGCTCAGCGAGTACCACCTACGGCTCTTCCTACGCACCAACCGCTTTCACCTCAACCTTGGCCAAGATCGCGGCAGCCTCCTCCGCTTCCTTACACTCTTCAATGATCTTGGCGACCGCAGCGCTATGGTATTCGACCTTGACTACCGCGTCGTCGGACCGTTTTGGATCAACCTGCACGCACGCTACACCTACGAACGCCTCGCCAACAGCGCCGAGGGCGAGCCGCGCTTCCTCGTACAACGACGTTTCGAACCGTTCACGGGCTTTCGACTGGTGTTTTAACCTCGAAACGAAGAGACGACGCGACGACACACCTAGACGTTTTCTCCGGCAGATGCCCCTCGACCAACACCCTGAAACACCCCGCTATTAACACCCTATCGCAAAAAAAGTAAGGTTTGCCCTTAAGTACGCGTACTTCTAGCCGATAATCTGCCTGTCAGGTCTGTATACACGCTACTCGCGAGTTGATCGAGCAGACATGTATTTAATCCTTGCATTCAGCTTGCAGTACGCATCCAATGCCTCAACCCTCTTTGGGTTTACTCCTTGCCTTGACGGTTGTCATACTCCTGCTCCTCCCAGGTTGCGCAGACAGCATCACGTCCGTCGAGGACACACCTCGTCCACACGCATCTGCCACTCAGGTGGAGGCTTTCGACAAAGTGCGTCACACCAACCTTTTCAATCAAGCCATCCGTGGTGATGGTGTCGGAAAAAATGGAAAGAGGGTTGGCGTTGTGATCAAGCTGAACAAAATGGTGCAGCGCTACAAAATGGTGCAGCGCTACAAAATGGTACAGCGGTACAAGTTGGTGCAACGCTACGAATACGACGAGGTGTTCAACGGCTTGGCGATTGAAATCGACGAAGCCGCATTGGACACCTTCCTCGTCGACATCGCCGACGACCCCGACATCATATGGGCCGAGCCCGACATCGCAATGCAGCAAGGCCCGACGGACCTCGCGCTTGCACCTGATGACTCGGAGCAGATCCTGCCTTGGGGCGTGGCCCGCATTGGTGCCTATGGGTTGAAGGTAAAAGACGTGAAAGACGTGACCCTATTCGTGGTGGATGCGGGGGTGGATCACGCCGATATCGAACAAGAAGAAGGTTTCGACTTTACGCAAGGCTCAGCCACAACAGGCGTAGATACTGAAGGTCACGGAACCCACATTGCCAGCACGGCGGGTGCCAAAGACGACAAAGATGGACTCGTGGGCGTAGCACCGAAGGTAGAAGTACGGAGCTTACGCATCATGACCGGCGACGAGGTCGATACGACGGAAGAACTTGACATTTCCACTGCCATTGCGGCTGTCGAATATGCAACCGTCTTCAAACTGTCGAACCCGGCGCGCCCTGTGGTGGTCAATATGAGCCTTGGGGCCGATGTACAAACAACGGCCTACAATGCCCTCGACGAAGCCATCGTAGCCTCCATCGGAGCAGGAATTACCTACGTGGTCTCGGCTGGTAACGAAGGCATCGATGCGTCTATGGTCACACCGGCCCACGTTGAGGAGGTTATCACTGTAGGCGCCTACGATATTAACGACCAGTTTGCCGACTTCTCCAACTATGGCCCGATGGTGGACTTGCTTGCGCCCGGTGTAGACATCCTCGGCCTCGTACCCGGCACGGATAAACCCGCGAGCTACACGTTTATGTCGGGCACCTCGATGGCAGCCGCACACGTCTCTGGGGCAGCCGCTCTGTTCTTAGCAAACAACCAGAATGCCACGCCGCAACAAGTTCGAGACGCCTTGATCGCCTATGGGCAAGAAGTCATCACAGGCACGCCAACCGGTACCACCAACACCAGCGTCTATGTTGGCCCGGCCAGTGGCTTGCTCGATTACAATGTGCCCCCCGCGTTCGACTATGCCGTGGCTACCGACGAAGAGATCAAGTTTGAAGGCGACATTGACATCCGCTTCGACGGTACGGAGGCCATCAACGCCAGCATCTTCACCGGGAAAAAGCTCAACTTCAACAAGGCCAACGGCACCATCGAGGGCTTTGGATACTACCGTGAAAGTATAGAAATGAAAGACGGGGTTGTCAATCTAGCACCGCGCACCAACCCCTTGATCTTAGCCCCTTGTTAGAAGTAAACACGCAACTCGAAGTGCCGAAGTTCAAGGCTGAAGACTACAAAGACTTAGCCACGACCATGTCTGGTAGTGTGTCGCTCTCGGGCCACTATGACCTTGGCACGGCCGAGAATCCAACCATCTGGTACGTGAATGGTGACCTCAAAACCTCTGGCAACGTCACCTTCTCAGGCTACGGCATTTTCCTAGTAAAGGAGAAGATCGAGATCAAGCATGACGTGAGCATGGCAGACGACGACAGCATGATCGGGCTGTACACGGGCAAAGAGTTCAAAATGCACAAGAACGATATAGCGACCCTACGCGGCCTTATCATCTCGAATGAGGCGGTTAAGATAGAGGGCGACTTATTCCTTACGGGAAGTATGACGGCAGGTAAAAAAGTCGAGGTCAAAAAGGACGGTAGCCTCACCATCCGCTACCGCCGTGCCGATCCACTCCTCACCAACTCAATCTGGCCGATGAACTAAGCGTCCTCGTCCCAACTTTCTCACAGGAAGCCACAGATGCCCTCGTGTCTGTGGCTTTGTTCATAGTAACTCAAGTTTAGACTTACCTGTCCAAGCTTGAGGAGACGAAGAATGGAAGACGGCTGAGAAAATGCTTCTACTTTGATTCGTTGCCTCCTCGTTTCAGTCACGCTACCCACGTTCAGACCATAGGTCAAAACTTAGGTTAATCGTAGCTAGCTATGCAGCACGCTTCATCTGCGCCCCAACATGTCCGAGCCCTTTCATAATGCGACGCATCTGTGCGAGATAGATGACCTCGGTAGCCAACTTCCAATACGCTTTTGCTCCAGCGGCGTCTATCGCATACGAAAAAATCGACGTTGCCGTTTGCGGTGCTTCGGCCAAACGTATGTTGACGGGAATCTCCGTTTTCAGCACGAGATCAGGGTATTCCTCTCGCAATCTACCTAAGATATCGCGGGCCATACGCGTGCGGGTATCTACCATGGTTGGAACGATGCCCCAGATGCTCGCGACTGGCCACGGTCCGTGTTGTAAAGCCGCCACTTCTTGCGCAAAGCTCCTGAAAGATTCGTAGGCAAGGTAATGCGGTACGATGGGTGAAATTATGCCATCGGCGGCAAAAAGTGCTGCGCGGTTGATCTCAGAAAACGACGGGGCACAGTCAAAAATAATGTATTCGTAGGTCTCTTCTACGTCGCTCAGCGCTTCTCGCAGCCGTAAATGAGGTCTACGAACACGGCGAGCCCAAGTCGGCATTGAGAGCAACTCGGGTTCGATCGCAGCAAAATCGAGCCCTTCAAAAGGACTGGAAACGATCGCATCAGCCATAGACGCAGTACCAACCAACACGTCGTCAAGTGGGCGTGCCATTCCATCGCTAGGCATGCCAAGTGAACGGCTCGCAGCGCCTTGTGCGTCTAATTCGATCAATAAAACGCGATAGCGCATAGCCAACGCTGCTGCCAACGTCACGGCTGTGGTGGTTTTCCCAACGCCTCCTTTGCTATTCATGATGCCGAGTACAGTCGCTGTATGCCGTGCTGACCTTGGCTTTGAGGTGCTTGGTACCATTGCCCCGTGCTGTGCTGGAGCCTTCTTGACAAGTCGCATACTGATTCCTTTCCGAGTAGACACACAAGCAGGAATATCCTGCTGCCTAAGACACAAGCTGTCGCGTACTCTGCGTGCGAAAGTACTACACACAACTTGCCGTCTTCTCTGATCGATCAAATGCCATGCCAGTGCGCCTCTAAGTCTGGAAACGAGCACTTTATGCACGCAGCAAAATGCCGATACCCTAAGGGCACAGTGCCATTCATTTGGAGTCGGCTGATTTGTCCCTTTTCCTGCAGTATTGCGTTGCATTGCTCCCACGATACGCTGCATCGCACGTTGAAAAAGCACCTTGAACTGCTGAAAACGACCTCAAATCATATCAACAACTTGAATGACACTACGCCCTAGGTAGATTCTATGCACGTTCTCCTCTGGAGGCCCCATGTTGCGACTTGCTCTGCTCCTCTTGCTCGTACTGGTTTATACATCTCCAGCGATCTCCCAATCGATCGTATGGTCACCTGTCAGCGGTCCGTATGGGGCGAGCGTCATTGAGGGACTCGCCGTCGAAGCCAATGGCACGGTCCTCGCTGCCACAGCAGGAGGCGTTTTTGCTTCGACCGACGGCCAACTCTGGCAACCTGCCAATGATGGCCTGACAGTACGCGATGCCCGAGCCTTTCTCACGCGGCCTGACGGACGTACGTTTGTTGGCACCTACGGCGGTGGTGTCTTCTATCGAACATCTGTCCAGATACAATGGGCACCGACGGC